>CBFCWS010000001.1:0-35839 GCA_965601765.1 uncultured Ilumatobacter sp.
GTGCCTGGCACCATGCGCGACTCAGGTGGGGGGGTTGCGGCGCATCTCGCGGTAGTCCTTGGCGGCGCCTTCGAGTGGTTCGACCTCGAGGGTGATGCCGTCGATGCTGGCCACGCGGAGGGGTTCACCACGTCCGATCGGCGTGGCGCGGTTGGTGCGGGCGGCCCAGCGGCCCTCGCCGATCTCGGCGATGCCGTCCGGATCGATCGCGTCGAGGGCGACACCCTCCGAACCGATCATCCACTCCCGGCCGATCGTCGGGGTCGCGAAGCGCGTGCGGGTCATCGACGGCATGCCGACGACGAAGGTCAGCATCACACCGCCGACGCCCGCCAGCAGGGCGATCCACGACGGGCGCAGCGACGTGCCGGCGATCGGTTCGAACAGCCACAGGCTGCCGGCGATCGTCAGCACGATGCCGACCCCGGTCCAGAACCTCGGGATGCCGGTCTGGACGTCGACGGCGAACGCGAGCATCGCAGCGATGATCAGCGCCAGCGCCCACCAGCGGGTCGGGAGCTCGGCGAGTCCGTAGAACGACAGGATCAGTGAGACACCACCGACCACGGCGGCGATGCCGATGCCGGCCGTGTAGAACTCGAAGATGATCAGCGACAGGCCGATCAGCAGCAGCAGGTAGGCGACGGGCGGTGACGCCGCGGTGTGGAACAGCTGGTCGACGAGCCCGAGCTTGGAGAACACCGCCGTGGCGATCGTGGTCCGCTGTACGGTGCCCGAGTCGGTCACCTCCTCGATCGTCGTGTCGAGCACCACGCCGTTCTTCTCGTAGCCGTCGAGGGCGTCGAGCATGTTGCGGATCGCGGCGATCCCCTCGTCGGGGATGCGCTGGCGGAACACGCCGAGGGCGCGGGCGTCGCTCAACCCGACCGTGTCCGACTCCAGGGCGTTGAGCGCAGGTCCGAGCACGACGTCGCCGACCGGTTCTCCGACGTTGCCCACCCGTGAGCCGGGCGCCATGCCGGTGACGTCGGCCACAGCGAGCATCTGCGCGGGCGTGCCGTAGAGCCGGGCACCGCTCGGACCGACCCAGATCGCGATCGTCACCGGCGAGGACGCGATACGGTCGAGCAGCTCGGCCATCTCGTCGTCGGACACGATGGCGCCGCGGGTGTCGACCTGCAGGACCAGCGCCTGCGAGCCGGCGTCCGCCGTGCGGTCGATCGCATCGGCGATCGCACCGACGACGATGTGATCGAACAGCCCCACGACCTGGAGGACCTCGACGTCGGGGGGGCGCTCCGCTCCGCCGTCGCCGTCCTGCGCGGCCGCCGGCGCCGCAGCGGTGACGGCCACGGCGATGCCGGCGAGCAGGGCCATCACTAGTCTTCGCACCGAGTGCCTCCTGCAGATCTGTCGAACGAATCCCCCCTCTCCGGACTCACCGGCGCCAACGTCGTGATCGTGGCGGGCAAGGGCGGGGTGGGGAAGACCACGGTAACGGCAGTTGTGGCACGGGCCGCAGCGGATCGCGGACTCCGCACGCTCGTGATCGAGCTCGACGGCAAGGACGTCCTCGATCGGCTGCTCCCCGACGTCACGGTGGTGCACATCGCGGCCGCCGACGCGCTGGAGCGGTACTTCCTCGAACACGGCTTCCGGAGGATCGCGCGCCGGCTCGCGGCGACCGGCGTGATCGAACTGCTCGGCACGGCTGCCCCGGGACTGGACGACCTCGTGATCCTCGGCGAGGTCAAGCGCCTCGAGCGGTCCGGCGACTACGACCTCGTCGTGGTCGACGGTCCGGCGGCCGGTCATGCGATCACGATGCTCACGTCGGCGACCGGCCTCCTCGACGCCGCTCGCGGCGGTCCGATCCGCGACCAGGCCCGCGACGTCGTCGAGATGCTGACCGACCCCGCCCGGTGCCAGGTCGTGATGGTGACGCTGCCGGAGACGACCCCGGTGAACGAGCTGATCGAGACCACCTGGGCGATCGAGGAGCGGGTCGGGGTCCAGCTCGGCCCGATCGTGGTCAACCAGGTCGACCAGGTCGACCCCCTGCCCGACGCGGCGACGACCGAGGGTCTCGTCGCCGACCATCCCGAGGCCGACGCGCTGATGGCGGCCGCCGAGTTCCGCCGGTCGAGACGGGAGATGCAGGAGGTCGAGCTGCGGCGGATCCGCGGCGAGTTCCCGCTCCCCGACGTCGAACTCCCCATGCGCCCGGTGGCGGCGCTCGCCGTGACGGACGTGGCGGCGCTCGCCGACGTCCTCGCCCACCTCCCTCGCCGTCCCGCCCCATCGACGACACGGCCCTCGGCGACGAGCGTCGATCGATGACGACGCTCGCCCCGGTGATCTCGGGTGCCGACGTGCTGATCTGCTGCGGATCAGGGGGCGTCGGCAAGACCACGACGGCTGCGGTCATCGGTCTGCAGGCCGCCCGACACGGGCGGCGGGTCGTCGTGGTGACGATCGATCCGGCACGTCGTCTCGCCGACGCGCTCGGCGTCGCCGGCGGACTCACCGGCGAACCACAACGCATCGACAACCCCGACGGGGACGCCACCACCCGATCCGGCGGAGCCGGCGCCGAGGCGGTGAGCGACGCGTCCGGCGAAGGCGAGCTGTGGGCGATGATGCTCGACACGCCGGCGATGTTCGCGAAGGTGATCGCGTCGCACGCCGGCGGGCCGGAGCAGGTCGCACGGATCACCGAGAACCGCTTCTACCGCAACATCGCCGACGCGCTCAGCGGCACCCAGGAGTACATGGCGTCGGAGGCGCTGCACGAGCTGCACGGTGACGACCGCTTCGATCTCGTCGTCGTCGACACACCTCCGAGCCGCAACGCGCTCGACTTCCTGGACGCGCCGGGGGTGCTCGCGCGCTTCCTCGACCACGCCGTGTTCAAGCTGATGATGGCACCGACCAAGACCGGGCTGAAGGTGGTCTCGGCGATCTCACAGCCGGTGCTCCGGGCCGTCGGTCGGGTGGTGGGTTCGGACGTGCTCACCGATGCGGTCGCCTTCTTCCAGGCCTTCGCCGGGATGGAGACGGGGTTCCGCGATCGAGCCCGGGAGGTCACCGCGCTCCTCCACGCCGACACGACCCGGTTCGTCGTCGTGACCGCACCGCAGCACGAGTCGGTCGCCGAGGCGACCTGGTTCTCCGATCAGCTCGTCGACCAGGGGTTCGCCGTGTCGGCGACGGTCGTCAACCGCGTGCAGCCGGACTTCGGCAAGCCGGCCGCCGAGCCCGACGCGACGCCGGCCGGCGACGACTCGATGGACGTCACCGATGACCGGCTCACCGCGCTCGTGGCGAACCTCGACGAGCTCCGGGCGATCGCGGCCGCCCAGCACGCGGAGCTCGCGCCGATCCGCGAGCGCGTCGATCGGCTCGTGGAGGTCCCGTTGCTGTCCAGCGACGTCCACGACCTCGACGGCCTGCACGAGCTCGGCACGCACCTGTTCCCGTAGCGACCCGCTCGCCGACCGTCGCGCCCGTGACGACCGGACGGCACCGACCGCTCCGCAGCGTCACCCGGGTGGCGGGTCGGGACGGCTCGGGCCGCCCGCGCCGGCACCGTCCCCGGGGACGGATGATCAGTCGCTCGGCGGCGACGCCCTCGGTGCGTACGGTCCCGCCAGGGCACCTGACTCGGCCTGCGAGGTCGAGCTCGGGTCGGCCCGTCTCCCGGTCGTGCGGGGGATCTCGCGAGGAGGCACTCCCGCGGGTGCCGTCAGAGACCCATCCCGTCGCTCGGCCTCGACCCCCAGTCCGGGTCGCGGCGGTGCGCCCGATCTCGACGGTGGAGCTCGGCCGTGCGCCACCGCACCGCCCACCACGCGAGCAACCCCACGAGGAGCGCGGCACCGGCGACCCCCGCCCACAGCACGAACTCGTTGTCCTCCTCGGCCGCCGCGAGGATCCCGGTCACGACGAGTGCGATCGCATGCATCGCCATCACTCCCCCGCTCCGCCGTCCGGCGCATCGCTCTGCCCCGACGGCCCGGGCTCGTCGTCCCGCTGGCCGCCCGGCCGGTCGTCCGGCTGATCGTCCGGCTGGTCGTCGCTGCGGTGATCGTCGACCCAGGCCAGCGCATCGTCGTAGGCCTGCCGCACGGTCTCGCCGACGAGGGCCGTCCCCTCGTAGTAGTTCCCGGCACCGATCGCCTGGGTGACGCTCGCCCGCCGCAGCTGGGCGATCAGCCGCGAGTTGTTGGTCACGATGATCAGCTTGCTGCCGACCCGCCGCAGCGAGCTCGCGTACGTCTGGAGCGTCGCGATCAGGGTCGCCCCGGCGTCGTCGGCCCCACGGATCCGCAGCACCACCACCGAGTTCGTCGACTCGGGCGTGACGTCGGGGAGCTGCTCGACGAGCGTGGCGGCGCTGGCGAAGAAGATCGCCCCGTACGGCTGCAACACCACGACCTCGTTGGCGGGGAGCGCGTCGGGCGGATCGACCTCCTCGACGCGGCCGTCGTCGTGGAGGACGATCCGGACCGTCACGAGCCGACCCGCCTGCTGGATGACGAAGAGGAGCACCGACAAGCCGACACCGACCAGGACGGAGAACTGGAGCGGGATGATCATCGTGAGGACGAGCGTGATGCTCATCACCGTCAGCGGCACCGTGCCGGTGCGGACGATCGCCATGATCTTGGCCGGCTTCACCGTCGCGACGCCGACCACGATCAGCAAGCCGGCCAGGGCGGGCATCGCGATCCGCTCGACGACCGTGCTGAAGAGCAGGATCACGACCGCCATCACCACCGCCGCGTAGAGCAGCGCCGCGCGCGACCTCGCACCGGCGGTCACGGCGATCGAGCTCGCCGACATCGACCCGCCGACGGGGACGCCCTGGAAGATGCCGGCCAGGACGTTGCCGGCTCCCTGCCCGACGAAGTCCTGGGAGTGGTCGGGCAACGAGCCGTCCTTCGGCGGGTACCCGGCGGACACGCCCGCTCCCTGCACCAACCCCACGAACGCCAGCGAGAAGGCCGGGACGATCAGAGCCGGTATGTCGCGGAGGACGGGGAGCCGCGGCGTGGGCAGCGACCTCGGGACGTCGGCGACGTCGCGGACCTGGAACACCTCCCATCCGACGGTGTTGAACAGCGCCCCGATGGCCGATCCCGCGAAGATCGCGACGACCATCCCGAGCGCGCCCAGGCGCGTGCTTTGGAGCCAGACGATCAGCGCGATCGTCGCCATCCCGACGGCGATCGTGGGCCAGCTCAGGCTGCCGGGGTGGAGGAGGGCGTCGAAGAGGCGCAGGATGCGGTTGGCGCCCGCGGTCTCGTAGCCGGTGAAGTCGTCGACCTGTCCGAGTGCGATGTTGATGCCGACCGCCGTGATGAACCCGGTCATCACCGAGTTGGACACGAACCGCAGGAACGATCCGAGCCGGAGCAACCCCGCGAGGATCATGACCGCCCCGGTCAGCATCGAGAGGGTGAACAGCGCCCGCGCCGGGTCGTCGCGGCTCCCGAGATCGACGTCGGCGACGATGATCGACATCGCTCCGGTCGCCTGGACCGCCATGAACGCCGTGCCCGTGAAGAGCGCACCGCCGACGAGACCGAACATGTAGGCGTACATCCCGAACACGGGATTGACGCCGGCGAGCAGTCCGCTCGCCAGCCCGTCGGGCACGCTCTCGACGCCGAGGACGAGGCCGGCCATGCCGTCCTCCTTCCTGGAACGGCTCGGGAGCAGCGACCGCGGCCGCGTGATGGGGAAGCGCATCAGCCCCCTCGCCCCGTCCGGTCGGAACGACATCCGGAGCAGGACGTACGGCCTGACGACGGTGGTGGCGACATCGGGGTCAACTTAGCCATCTTCCGAAGGGCGTGGGCACCGCGATCGGTCGCCGAAACCGTCACACGTCGAACGCAGCCGCCCATGCCGCTCCCACGGTTCGCCGTCGGGACGAGGTCGGCCGCCGGCCACGCGATTCCTCCGATCGTCGTTCGGCGGGGTCGGACGAGATCTCGGTCGGGCTGCCGGGTGGCGGGCCGTCCGCATGGGTTCGGGCGGGGCGAGCACCACGTCCGCCCCGACGGCCGTGCCCCCGCCGCATCGCGACCACGGCCTGCGAACCCCTCGCCCGGGCCGACCCGTCGCTGCGGGTGGCGGCACCGCCCTCGCGGTTCGACCCGGACGGTATGCCTCCGGTCGAGCTGCGAACACCCGGGGGAGACCGAAGACCCGCCACGACCCGTCGTCGAGGTCGGCATCGCGGCCGGCCGGCGCCGATCGACATGCGCCGACGGGGAACCGACAGCGGACCTGCTCGCAGCGGGGTTCGTCGGGAATGCTCCAGGCGGCTCCGGAGCGACCCGGCCCGGTGGGTATCGTGGGCGACGTGCACATCTTGTTGGCCACCGACGCGCCCTGGATCGTCGACGAGGTGACGGCGGCACTCGGCGGGCCGGAGACCTCGTTCACCGTCTGCCGCGAGGGCCGCAAGGTCGCCGGGATCGTCGCCGATCGGACGCCCGACCTGGTGATCGCCGACCTCCAGGTGGGCTCGATGGGCGGCATGGCGATCTCGATGGCGATGCGCCTCGACGAGTCGGCGGGCACGCTGCCACACGTCCCGATCCTGATGCTCGTCGACCGACGCTCCGACGCGTTCCTGGCCCACCGGTCGGGAACCGACGGCTGGATCGTCAAGCCGTTGGACGCGCTCCGGCTCCAGCGAGCCGTCCGCGCGATCGTCGACGGTGGGCGCTTCACCGACGGTCTGCCCGATCCGCGGACCCCCGCCGGAGCCGACGACGAGGACGATGGCGGGACCGACGCCGACGCCGCCGACGACGAGGCGCCGGCGGAGGAAGTCGCACCGAGCGGCGGATAGGCTCCTCAGTCGCCACGGGGTGTGGCGCAGCTTGGTTAGCGCGCGTCGTTCGGGACGACGAGGCCGGAGGTTCAAATCCTCTCACCCCGACCACGAGCCGGTCACCGGCTCCGAGCCACCGCACGACACCGCCACGACACCGCCGCACGGAACGGATCCGTGGCCTGCGCCTTCCCGCCGGGACGACGGCGGCGAAGTCGTCGGGAACGATCGCCCGCCGAGGAGGGGCCTTCGTCGCTTGCCCCCGGGATCGAACGGTGCTCCAATCGCCCCATGCGCCTCGGCTACCAGATCCCGAACTTCACCTACCCGGACATCGATCTCGCCCAGTTGTTCGATGTCGTCGCCCGACAGGCGAAGGAGGCCGAAGGATCGGGGTTCGACACCGTGCTCGTGATGGATCACTTCTACCAGTTGCCGATGATCGGTGACCCGGACGACTACATGCTCGAGTGCTACAGCCTCCTGTCGGCGCTCGCCCGCGAGACCGGG
Organism: uncultured Ilumatobacter sp.; assembly: GCA_965601765.1. Classification (GTDB taxonomy): domain Bacteria; phylum Actinomycetota; class Acidimicrobiia; order Acidimicrobiales; family Ilumatobacteraceae; genus Ilumatobacter. Next base: position 7,322 of record CBFCWS010000001.1, read on the forward strand.
CGGGTGACGCTGTCGGCCCTGGTCACGGGCAACACCTATCGCAATCCGGCGGTGCTCGCGAAGACGGTGACGACCCTCGACATCGTCTCGAACGGTCGCGCCATGCTCGGGATCGGAGCGGGCTGGTTCGAACTCGAGCACGACGCGTTCGGCATCGAGTTCGGGACCTTCACCGAGCGTTTCGAGAAGCTCGAAGAGGCCCTCCGGATCATCGGACCGATGCTGCGCGGCGAGCGGGCCGACCTGAGCGGGTCGTGGTACAACGTCTCGGAGGCGATCAACGAGCCACCTCCGCTCGGCAAGGTGCCGATCATGATCGGGGGAGGCGGCGAGCAGAAGACCCTCCGGATGGTCGCCCGGTACGCGGACGAGTCCAACCTGATCTGCGCCGACGACGAGATCGGCCGCAAGCTCGACGCCCTCGACGGCCACTGCGAGCGGCTCGGGCGCGATCGCAGCGAGATCATGGTGACCAAGCAGAAGAACTGCTGCATCGCGCCGACCCACGACGACGCGCATGCGGACATGCTCGCCTACCTCGGGCGACGGGGATTCGACGTCGGCAACATGTCGGACGACGAACTCGCCCCGCTGCTCGGCATGGTCGCCTGGGGCGACCCCGACGAGGTCGGCGAGCACTTCGGATCGCTGCTCGCCGCCCACGACCGGCTCGACGGGTTCACCGTGAACATGATCCCCAACGGCCACGTCGAGGGCCGCGTCGACCTGCTCGGCCGGACCCTCGCCCCCCTCGTCGCCGACTGACAGCCCACATCCCCGTGCAATGCGTGGTGGGGGCGTGGTGGCGTGGGGCAGGCACTGGGGTCGGGGTTTGGCACGATGGGCGGATGCGACGCGAGGACGGGTGGTCGGACGAGACGTGGTTGGTCGCCGGCGGGCGGCCGTCCGGGCCCGGCGAACCGCTCAACGCCCCGATCGTTCCGGCGTCGAACTTCGAGCTCGACGGCGGCGCCCTCTACGCCCGCACCGACACCACGCCGACCTGGACGGCGCTCGAGGAGGTGGTCGGCGGCCTGGAGACGGCCGAGTGCGTGTCGTTCGCGTCGGGGATGGCGGCGATCAGCGGCGTCTTTGCGATGATGCCGGCCGGGAGCCACGTCGCGGTCCCGACCGACTGCTACCAGGCGACCGCCGGCATCGCCGCGCAGGGCGAAGCAGACGGCCGGTGGCGCGTCACCAGGGTCGACACCGACGACACCGAGAGCTGGGTCACCGCCTCCGCCGACGCCGACCTGATCTGGGTCGAGTCGCCGTCCAACCCGCTGCTGCGGGTCGTCGATCTCGCGGCGGTGATCGGCGCCGAGCGGCCCGACCACGCGCTGCTCGCGGTCGACAACACGTTCGCGACGGCGCTCAACCAGCGCCCGCTCGATCTCGGCGCCGACCTCGCCGTCCAGTCGGCCACCAAGTTCATCGGCGGCCACTCCGACCTGCTCGCCGGGGTCGTCACCACCCGCCGCGACGACCTCGTCGCCCGTCTCCGCCGGAACCGTACGCTGCACGGCGGCACCCCCGGGGCGCTCGAGGCCTACCTGGCCACGCGCGGCGCTCGCACGATGGCGATCCGCATCCGGCACGCGTCCCGATCGGCGGCGATCCTGGCCGAACGGCTCGCCGCACACTCGTCGGTCGTACGGGTCCGCTACCCCGGCCTGGCGGACGATCCCGGCCACGCGCGCGCGGCTGCGCAGATGTCCGGGTTCGGCTCCGTGCTGAGCTTCGAGCTGTCGAGCGCGGAGGCGGCCGCCGCCGCGTGTCGGGCCACGAGGCTCATCCGCCATGCGACGAGCCTCGGCGGTGTCGAGTCGACGATGGAGCAGCGCGCCGTGCTCGACGGTCAGGAGCACATGCCACCGGGGCTGATCCGGTTGAGCGTCGGCATCGAGGACGTCGACGACCTCTGGGCCGACCTCGCCGGGGCGCTCGAACCGTCCTGACGCCGGTCGTGATCGCCGGTCGTGATCGCCGGTCGTGATCGCCGGTGGATCAGCCGGGCAGCGCGTCGCAGGTGGTGATCCGGCGACGGGCGTTCCTCCAGTCGGGCTCGGAGGGGATCGTGCCCGACACCGAGTCGGGATCGGCGTCGAGACCGCTGCCTTCGAGCAGGTCGGTGCACCGCTCGGACCGGATCGCCCGCAGCTCCTCCTCGCCGGGGTACGGGCCGTTCGGGAGGTCGTACCAACCGACGTGCATCCGGGCACCCTCGTCGTCGCACGCGATCTCCAGACCGAGGTCGAAGGTGTCGGGGAGGAACGCGAAGCACGTGCCCGGCGCCATCTGCCAGATCGGCTCCGCGTCGCCGAGGGCCGCGCCGATGTCGCCGTCGAGCGGCGCGACCAGGTAGTCGCCGCCGTCGGCGCCTGCGAAGCACGCGACGGTGCCCACGATCCACCCGCCCAGCTCACCCTCGACGCGGTAGGTGAGCGACACCCCGGGCTCGGCGATCGACATCCCGGTGGCCTCGGTGACGGCCTGCTCGCACGTGCGGACGAACAGGGCCCGGGCATCGGGCAGGTCGTCGGGGATGGTGCGCACCACGGGGTCGACGTTGCCGACGTACTCCCAGCGATGCGGCTCGTCGCAGTCGGTCACGGTACCGATCGGATCCTGGCTGTCGGCCAGGTTCCGGTAGCACGTGCCGGCGGGATAGCGGTACCCCTCGCCGGACTCCGAGTCGCCGCGGTCATCCTCGCGCTCGTCGCCGTGCTCGTCGCCGTCGTCGTCGTGGTCGTCGTCGTGGTCGTGGGCGAGCGGGCCGGCACCGTCCGCCTCGCTGTCGGGCTCGCCGGCGAAGGTCGAGCAGACGATCACCCGCTGACCCAGCGCCCACTCCGCCTCGAACGGCGGCAGGTAGAAGAACTCCTCCGACGTACCGGCCTCGTCCGCACACGCCTCCCGGCCGAGCGTCTCGACCGTATCGCTGCCCGGGAACGTCTCGCCCTCGACCGGCACCAGCGCGATCAGCCGCTGGGCGCCGACCTCGTCGCACCCGCCCGGATGGACCAGGGTGAGGAACCCGAACGCGTCCTGCTCGATGACGTAGCACTGCCCGGGCTCCACCGAGAACACGCTCACGAGCTCGCCGAGCGCTGTCGCCGGCTCGACCCGTCGGAGCGAACCGGTCAGTGCTCCGTCGACCGGCGATACCAGCCAGCACTCGATCTCCGCCGTGGTCGACGCTCCCGCCGTGGTCGACTCGAACGGCAGGACCGTCAGACCCGTCGCCCACACGGCGCCACCGGCGATCGTCTCGGCGGTGGCGCGGCACGCATCGACCGCGATCGGGTCGGGGATCACACCCGACCGCAAGCCGTCCGGCACCGGGACCACGCCCGCCAGCTCGGCGTCGTGCGGGTCGGCGCAATGGACGGCCGCGACGTCGGGGACCACGGGATCGAAGTCGCCGCAGACCGACGTGGCCATCGCGCCGGTGACCCCTCCCGGGCCGGCCGGCTCGCCGTCCGGAGCGTCGTCGACCCCGCCGTCGCTGTCGACGTCGCCGACGTCCTCCGCCGACGCGATCGAGGTCGGCGCCCCGTCCTCGGTCCCGCCAACGGCATCGGCGGTATCGGCGACGTCGCCGTCGTCGTCGCCGCCGCACGCACCGAGCAGCAGCGACGCCGCGATCACGATCCCCGGCATCGAACGCTTCGCGAGCACGCCCAAGCTTCCTCGACGGGAACGATTCTTGCAAGTGGCCCGGGCGGCCCGACCGGCGTCGTAACCTGGCGGACGTGACCGTGTTGCGCATCGCGCTCGCCCAGTTGAACCCGACCGTCGGCGACCTCGACGGCAACCTGGCCAAGCTGCTCGACGCCTACGAGCGGGCCGACGCCCACGCGTGCGACGTCGTGGCCTTCCCCGAGCTCGCGATCACCGGCTATCCGCCGGAGGATCTCGTGCTCAAGCCGGGGTTCGTGCTCGACAACCGCACCGCTCTCGCCGAGTTCGCCAAGGCGACCAGGGCCTGCACCGCGATCGTCGGGTTCGTCGACGAGGACCGCGACCTGTACAACGCTGCGGCGATCTGCGTCGACGGCGCCGTCGTCGGCACCTACCGCAAGCGCCACCTCCCCAACTACGCAGTGTTCGACGAGCAGCGCTACTTCACCCAGGGTCACGCGAGCGATCCGCTCGAGCTGTTCGAGATCGGCGGCGTCAAGGTCGGCGTGTCGATCTGCGAAGACATCTGGTCGCCGTCCGGACCGCTCGCGACGCAGGCCGCCGGCGGCGCGGAGCTGAGCATCAACATCAACGGCTCGCCGTACGCGTGGGGGAAGGACTCGCACCGGGAGCGAATGGTGTCCACACGCGCCGAGGACTCCCACACGGCGATCGCCTACGTCAACCAGGTCGGCGGCCAGGACGAGCTCGTGTTCGACGGCGGCTCGTTCGTCGTCGACGCCGATGGTCGGGTGATCGCTCGGGCGCCGCAGTTCGTCGAGGACCTGATGGTCGTCGACGTGTCGATCCCCCCGGTCTACCGCGGGCGCCTGCTCGACCCGCGCGGCAAGGCGACCGACGCCGAGCTCCCCGTGATCCCCGTGAGCGGGACCCCACGACGCAACGACGGTGTCGTCGAGTCACCGATCGCCGAGCCGCTGCCCCGGTACCGCGAGCTGTACGACGCCCTCGTGCTCGGCACCCGCGACTACCTCGTCAAGAACGGCTTCACCGACGTCGTCATCGGCTTGTCCGGGGGCATCGACTCGACCCTCGTCGCGTGCATCGCCGCCGATGCGATCGGGCCGGACCACGTCCACGGCGTGTCGATGCCGTCTCGGTACTCCTCCGACCACTCCCGGTCCGACGCACAGCTCCTCGCCGAGAACCTCGGCATCGACTTCCGGACCGTGTCGATCGAGCCGGCGTTCCAGGCGTACCTCGACATGCTCGCGCCCTCGTTCGAGGGCCGCGCGCCCGGCCTGACCTACGAGAACATCCAGTCGCGGTGCCGGGGCCAGCTGCTGATGGCGCTGTCGAACGAGATGGGCTGGATGGTGCTGACCACCGGCAACAAGAGCGAGCTGGCGGTCGGGTATTTCACGATCTACGGCGACTCGGTCGGCGGGTACGCGGTGATCAAGGACGTGCTCAAGCTCGACGTGTACGAGCTCTGCCGCCACGTGAACCGGACCGCCGGCCGTGACGTCATCCCCCAGGGCGTCATCACCAAACCGCCCTCGGCCGAGCTGCGCCCCGACCAACGCGACGACCAGTCCCTCCCGCCGTACGAGATCCTCGATCCGATCCTCGAGCTGTACGTCGAACAGGACCGCACGGCGAACGAGATCATCGAGATGGGGCACGACGAGGCGCTGGTGCGCCGGATCACGCGGCTCGTCGACATCGCCGAGTACAAGCGCCGCCAGTCGCCGCCAGGAGTCAGGGTCAGCCCGAAGGCGTTCGGCAAGGACCGGCGGATGCCCATCACCCACGGCTACCGCGGCTGACGTCGGCGTCGCCGGACGGGTCGACGTTCGATCGGCGCTGGAACGGGGGCCGGTCGATAGTGGTGCGACTGGCCGAACGGCGCGATAGTGGACCATGGGGACGTGGACCGACGAACAGCACCAGCTCCCACTCGCGGAGTGGGACCGGCCGGCAGGCCACGAGTTCTACAAGGCTGACGGGCGCCTCAAGAAGACGTTCTACGAGGCCGAGCTCGCACGGTTGCAGGAAGAGCTCGTCAAGCTGCAGCACTGGGTCCAGCAGCACGGTCTGCGCGTCCTCGTCATCTTCGAGGGCCGGGGCTCGGCCGGCAAGGGTGGCGTCATCAAGCGCATCAGCGAGCGCACGAGCCCCCGCATCGTCCGGGTCGAGGCGCTCCCCAAGCCGACCGAGCGCGAGCAGACGCAGTGGTACTTCCAGCGCTACGTCCCGTTGCTCCCGTCCGGGGGCGAGATCGTGCTGTTCGACCGGAGCTGGTACAACCGCTCCAACGTCGAGTGGGTGATGGGCTTCTGCACGCCCCAGCAGCATCAGGAGTTCCTGCGCACCTGTCCCGAGTTCGAGCGCATGCTCGTCCGGTCCGGCGTCATCCTGCTCAAGTACTGGTTCTCGATCAGCTACGAGGAGCAGTAGCGCCGCTTCAACGCCCGCAACGAGGAGCCGCTCAAGCGCTGGAAGCTGTCCGAAATGGACCTCGAGGAGCACCGCCGGTACGTGCGCTACTCGATGGCGAAGGACACGACCTTCCAGTACACCGACATCAAGCAGGCGCCGTGGTACGTCGTCCCCTCCGACGACAAGCGTCGCGCCCGCCTCAACTGCATCAGCCACATGCTGGCGATGATCCCGTACGAGGACATCGTCCCCGAGCCGGTCGTGATCCCCGACCGGGAGGACGAGCCCTACATCCGGCCGCCCGCAGACGACCAGACCTTCGTCGACCAGATCTACTGATGCGCGCTGCGCTGCGCTGGGCGCTGGGCGGGTTCCTCGTCGTCGCCGGGAGCGCGCACCTCTCCGGTCGCCGCGACGAGTTCCGGGCGCAGGTCCCGTCGTGGTTCCCGATCGACGCCGGCGTCGTCGTGGCGGTCTCGGGGGTCGTCGAGATCGCACTGGGCGTGGCGCTCGTGGCGCTCCCCCGCCAGCGGGTGGTCGTCGGGTGGACGGTCGCCGCGTTCTTCGTGGCGATCTTCCCGGGGAACGTCGCCCAGTTCGTCGAGGGTGACGACGCGTTCGGCCTCGACACCGATGCGAAGCGGTTCGTCCGCCTGCTCGGCCAGCCGGTGCTGGTCGCCTGGGCGCTGTACGCGACCGCGGCCTGGCGTGACCGGCGGGTCCTGCGACGCTGAGGCCGGATCAGCAGCAGTCCGGCGAACCGGCCGGGGTCAGCGTCGGGCGCACGACGTTCTCGAGCTGGGTGTCGTGGTCGGCCTGTTTGACGTACCACTCCCACCGACTACCACCGGGGCCCTCCACCCAGGTCTCGACCTTCTCCGCGAAGCAGCAGATCGTCTCGTCCACACCGCTGGTCGTGAGACCCGCGTCGCGCAGCCGAGCCTCGGCCGCGACGACCTGCTCCGGCGTCTCGGTCTCGACGCCGAGGTGGTTGAGCGAGCCCGGCTCGGCGTCCGGGCGCTCGAACACGACGAGTTTGAGTGGCGGGTCGGTGACCTCCCAGTTGGCGTAGCCCGGCTTGATCTTCGCCGGTTCGGTGGCGAACATCTTCGAGTAGAAGCTGATCGCCTCGTCGAGGTCGCTGACGTTGAGGGCGAGCTGCAGGCGCATGGGGACTCCTCGGTGGAGATGTCGACCGCCCTCGCGGGCGGGCGATGTATCGATTGATGTCGATATGTTGCCAGACGCATCGACACCTGTCAATATGACCGGGTGAGCCCGACCGCCGAACGCACCGTCCCGATCGCCGCGACGCCGACCGAGACGTGCTGCGTGCTGAGCGACGTCCTCGACGAGGCCGCCGCCGAGCGGCTCGCCACGCAGCTGAAGGCACTGGCCGATCCCGCACGTCTGCGGCTCGTGTCGCTGATGGCGACCGCGACCGACGGCGAGGTGTGCGCGTGCGACCTGCCGGCGGCGATCGGGAAGTCGCAGCCGACGACGAGCCACCACCTGCACCAGCTGGTCGACGCCGGGCTGATCGAGCGGGAGCAGCGTGGGCGATGGGCGTGGTTCCGGCTCGACCAGCGGGCCCTGGCTGCGATCCGGGCGGCGCTCGGTGCCACCGAGCCGCTCGACTGACCGAGATGACGACGTCCCCTCCCCCGCCGCGGCCGGCCCGGTCGAAGGTTTCCTGGCAGCGATCACGACACCGGCGCGCAGGATCGCTGCCACAGGATCGCGGCGGTCGGGCGACTCGCCGGGCCACGACGGATCGTGGCAGGGTCGGCATGTGCACGAACCACCGTCGATCCGCTACGACGACGAGCTGCGCCGGACGCTCGCCGACCGACTCGCAGCGCACGACCGGCGCGGGCACCCGCTCGCCGGCCGCAAGCACGCCGCCGTCGCGGTCGTCCTCGTCGACAGCGACGCCGCCACCGACGACGGCGACCCCCTCGTGGCGGACGACATCGACATGAGCGTCGTGCCGGGCGACGCGCGGGGCCTCGACGGCCGGATGGTCGGCGTCGCCGGCGGCGCCGCCTTCGTCCTGTGCCGTCGGACCTCGCGGCTCAACACCCACGCCAACCAGTGGGCACTCCCCGGCGGTCGACTCGACGAGGGCGAGTCACCGCTCGACGCCGCCCTGCGCGAGACCGACGAGGAGATCGGCCTCCGGCTCACCCCCGACGACGTGGTCGGCTGGCTCGACGACTACCCGACGCGCTCGGGCTACGTGATCACACCGGTCGTGCTGTGGGCCGGCGACGGGATCGAGCTGCAGCCGTCGGCGCACGAGGTGCTCGCGGCGTACCGCATCGGGCTCCACGCGCTCCGCGACGGCGAGCCGCGGTTCGTCGACATCCCGGAGAGCGAACGCCCGGTGCTGCAGGTCCCGCTCGGGAACGACCTCGTCCACGCCCCCACCGGCGCCGTGCTCTACCAACTCCGCCAGGTGGGCCTGCTCGGGCGCATCGGCGATCGCGTCGACCACCTCGAACAGCCGGTGTTCGCCTGGGGGTGACGGCGGCTCGGCGACCGCCCGTCGGGCGCGAAGACGTGCCCGATGGCGACGACACCGACCACGCACGGCAGCGGGCCGGACCGGTCGCCCGTCGCGCTCGTGACCGGCGTGAGCCGGGCCGCGCGGTCAACCCGGGCGCCACCGACACCGGCTGGACGGCGCCCGATGTGCAGGCGATCGTGCGCTCCGGCGACCTGCAGCCGCGCCTCGGACTCCCGGCCGACGCCGCCGAGCTCGTGAGCTCCCTGCTCGCCGCAGGGAGGCTCGATCAACCGTCAGGTGCTGGACACGACGGCGGCCGTCCCTGACGATTTCCGCCCGACCTCACCCCCGGGGGAGCTCGCCGGACACGACGGCGTCGCCGTAGGTCTCCCACCCGCCGTCACGCCGGACGAGCGCCGACCCGACAGGGAGCTCGACGAACGGCGTGGTCGCCAGCGACCGCGTTCGTTCGAGCTGATCGGGCGGCCACGAACCGGTGCGGGTGATCAGCGCGACCCCTTCGACGAGGCCGAGACCGAGGGCGAACCCGCCCCCGCGGCCGTCGGTCATCGGGTCGCACAGCGCTGCGGCGGCCTGGCCGGACGCCATGAGCACACCCCCGCGCCCGAGCACGCCACCGATCGCCTCGAACAGGGCCGTGTCCTTCAGCACGCTGCGCAGGTGGATGCCCGAGTCGCCGGCCAGGAAGACCGCCGGCGCCTCGGCGACCGCGGCGACGGCTGCGTCGTCGATGTCGCGACGGGTGAGGACCATCAGCGTGTCGACCTCGATGCCGAGGCGCGCACCCCAGGCCGAGGCGGCGGCGGCCATGTCGGCCGGCTGTTCGTAGGCGTCCGCGGTCGGCAGCATCAGGACACGGTCGATGCCGGCCAGCACCTCGCGATCGAGGTCGTCGTTGGCCACGAAGGGTCCACCACCCTGCAGGACGAGCGTTCCGGTCACGCCGCGATGGTAGGGCGACGCCGCCCGGTCGGCCGGATCCGCCCACCGACTGCCGGCTTTCGTGAGTTACCCGCGGGTAACTAAGGTGGCGACCATGGCAGATATCTTCGAGGTCGGGATCGTCGGATCCGGGATCATGGGGGCGGGGCTCGCCGAGGTCGCCGCCAAGTCCGGGCACCACGTCGTCGTGCGTTCACGCACGCAGGCGAACGCCGATGCGGTCCTGACCCGCATCAACAAGGGTCTCGACAAGCAGGTCGCGAAGGAGAAGATCACCGAGGACGATCGCGACTCGATCCTGGCTCGCATCCGGGTGACCGATCATCTCGGACAGCTCGCCGGCTGCGATCTCGTGATCGAGAGCGTCGTCGAGGACCTCGCCGTCAAACGTGGACTCTTCGAAGAGCTCGAGCAGATCGTGAAGCCCGGTGGGATCCTCGCCACCAACACCTCCACGTTGCCGGTCGTCGAGATGGCGGTCGCGACGCAACGACCCGAGCTCGTGTGCGGCATCCACTTCTTCAACCCCGCTCCGGTGATGGGCCTCGTCGAGATCGTCAAGCCCGTGACGGCCTCCGACGACACGATCAGCCGAGCGGTCGCCTTCGCCGAGCGCTGCGGCAAGGATCCGATCGTCGTCGAGGACCGCGCCGGCTTCGTCGTCAACGCCCTGCTCTTCCCGTACCTCAACAACGCCGTCCGCATGCTCGAGACCGGCACCGCGTCGATGGAGGCGATCGACACCGCGATGGTCGGCGGCTGCGGGTTCCCGATGGGGCCGTTCAAGTTGCTCGACCTCGTCGGTCTCGACACCTCGCTCTCGATCCTCGATGCGCTCTACGACGAGTTCCGCGACCCGAACTACGCCGCGGTGCCCACCCTGCGCCGGATGGTGACCGCCGGTCGCCTCGGCCGCAAGAGTGGCGGCGGGTTCTACGACTACAGCTGACGGCCGACATGGGCCCGTCGCCACGCCACATGGGAGGATGGGGCGATGGAGGCGCGGTCGGTCCGACCACCAGGGGGTCGCCCCGAGGCGCGGCCCATCGAACCGCCCGCCAGCCGATGGCAGCTCCCGACGGACGGGCCCATCGACGGCTCCGACCTCGTCGCGGTCGGTGCCGACCTCGAGCCCGGCACGTTGCTCGCGGCGTACCGCACCGGTCTGTTCCCGATGCCCTACGACCGGCGCCGGATCGCCTGGTTCTCGCCCGACCCGCGCGGCATCCTGCCCCTCGACGCCCTGCACGTGTCGCGTACGCTGCGCCGCAGTATCCGCCGCTTCGACGTCACGTTCGACACGGCGTTCACCGAGGTCGTGCTCGGGTGCGCCGACCCGGAACGATCGGGCGCCTGGATCGACCGTCGCATCATCGACGCGTACCGGAACCTGTTCGATCTCGGGTGGGCGCACTCGATCGAGATCCGGCACCGGGGCGACGATGAGCACCAGCCCGGCGAGCTCGTCGGCGGGCTCTACGGCGTACGCGTCGACGGCCTCTTCGCCGGCGAGTCGATGTTCCATCGGGTCACCGACGCATCGAAGGCCGCCCTGGTCCACACCGTGCAGTGGATGCGCGACTCGGGTGGGCAGCTCTTCGACGTGCAGTGGACGACGCCACACCTGCGGTCGCTCGGAGCCATCGACGTGCCGCGCGACGACTACCTCGCCCGGCTGCGGCACAGCGTCGGCGGGAGCGCCGATGCAGGGTGAGACGACGAGGTGTCGACGGACCCCCACCCGTCGACACCGCGTCGCCGCCGGCCGACTGTCCCTGCGCCGGTGGAGAACCCCGTCGCATCGAGTGCGACCCAGCACGTCGGCCGGACAGGTGGTCATCGGCACCGATCGCCGCCGACTTGAGCGATTTCTCCGCCGGCCGCCCCACCACCGACCTCGTCGCCGTGACCGGCGCGGCGACGCCCACCAACGTCACGATGCTCCGAGGAGTGCACGATGACCGACACCACCACCCCCTCCACCACCCCCGCTCCCCAGCGCGACCGTCCGTGGATGATGCGCACGTACTCGGGCCACTCCACGGCAGCGGCCTCCAACGAGCTGTACCGCACCAACCTCGCGAAGGGCCAGACCGGCCTGTCGATCGCGTTCGACCTCCCCACCCAGACCGGATACGACCCCGACTCGGAGATGGCCCGTGGCGAGGTGGGCAAGGTCGGCGTCCCCGTGGCACATCTCGGCCACATGCGGACCCTGCTCGACGGCATCCCGCCCGGCGAGATGAACACGTCGATGACGATCAACGCGACCGCGTCGTGGCTGCTCGCGCTCTACGTCGCCAACGCCGCCGAGCAGGGCGTTCCGTCGGCCGCACTGCGCGGCACGACGCAGAACGACATCGTGAAGGAGTACCTGTCGCGCGGGACCTACATCTTCCCGCCGATGCCGTCGAAGCGACTGATCGTCGACATGGTGGCGTGGTGTGCCGAGCACGCACCCTCGTGGAACCCGATGAACGTGTGCTCCTACCACCTGCAGGAGGCCGGTGCGACCCCGGTCCAGGAGATCGCGTACTCCCTGGCGACCGCGATCGACGTGCTCGACGCGGTGCGCGACTCGGGTCAGGTCGACCCCGGACGGTTCGGACAGGTCTTCGGATCGATCTCGTTCTTCGTCAACGCCGGCATCCGCTTCGTGGAGGAGATCTGCAAGCTCCGAGCGATGACCGACATGTGGGATCAGATCGGTCTCGAGCGGTACGGCGTCGAAGATCCCAAGCAGCGTCGCTTCCGCTACGGCGTGCAGGTCAACTCGCTCGGCCTCACCGAGGCCCAGCCCGAGAACAACATCCAGCGCATCGTGCTCGAGATGCTCGGCGTCTCGCTGTCCAAGCGGGCGCGGGCCCGATCGATCCAGCTCCCGGCCTGGAACGAGGCGCTCGGACTGCCGCGTCCGTGGGATCAGCAGTGGTCGCTGCGGATGCAGCAGGTGCTCGCCTTCGAGACCGACCTGCTCGAGTACGGCGACCTCTTCGACGGTTCGCACGTCGTCGAGACGAAGACCGCCGAGCTCCGTGACGCCGCGCAAGCCGAGCTCGACGACGTGCTCGCACTGGGTGGCGCCTTCGAGGCGGTCGAGACGCTCAAGTCACGGCTGGTGACGTCGATGGCCGAACGCACACGCCGCATCGAGTCGGGCGACCTGGTCGTCGTCGGTGTCAACGCGTTCACCGAGACCGCCGAGTCGCCGCTGGGCGGCGAGGGTGCGATCCTCACCGTCGATCCTGCGGTCGGCGCGGAGATGATCGCCGACGTCGAGCGCTGGCGACGCGACCGCGATCAAGCCGCGGTCGATGCCGCCCTCACCGAGCTCGAGCGCGTGGCGGCGACCGACGAGAACGTCATGCCGGCGACGATCGCCCTCGCGAAGGCGGGTGGCACGACGGGCGAGTGGGGCGCCGTCATGCGAGCGGCGTTCGGCGAGTTCCGGGCGCCCACCGGCGTGGCCGGGGCCCCGGGTCACACCACGGGCGCCCTGTCGGAGATCGCACGACGCAGCCGCGAACTCCCGGGCGGACCGGTCCGGTTCCTCGTATCCAAGCCGGGCCTCGACGGCCACTCCAACGGCGCCGAGCAGATCGCGGTCGCGGCACGCGATGCCGGCATGGAGGTCATCTACCCGGGCATCCGCATGACGCTCGACCAGATCGTCGCATCGGCACGTGACGAGGATCCGGACGTGATCGGGGTCTCGATCCTCTCGGGGTCACACCTCGAACTGGTGCCCGACCTCGTCGCCAAGCTGCGCGCCGAGGGCGTCGACGCTCCGGTGATCGCCGGCGGCATCATCCCGACCGAGGACCGACCCCGACTGGTCGACGCCGGAGTCTCGGCCGTCTACACGCCGAAGGACTTCGAGCTGGCCAAGATCATGTCCGACGTCGTCGACCTCGCCGCCGCCCACCGCAACGGCAGCTGACCCCCCCCCCCGGCGCCAGTCCGCTGTTCTGTGTCACCGATTTGGTCGTCGACGACCAAATCGGTGACACAGAACAACCTCGACATCGAAGAACGTCAGGGCTGGGTGGGGTCGGGCGGGTCGGGGAGCTGCTCGATCATCACCATGTCGACCGGGAGCTCGATGACCTGACCGACCTGGAGGTAGCCGTCCTCCGGAAGGTCGTTGAGGCGGATGATCTCGCTGGCCGGCACCTGGGCGCGACGCGCGATGTCGTTGACGTTGTCGCCGGCCTGGACCTCGTAGAACTTGCGGCGCGTGTCGGGCGTCGTCGTGTCGGAGGCCAGGGTGGTCGTCGTCTGCATCGGCGGCAACGTGTCGACCGCTGCGTCGAGCTCGTCGCCGCAGGCTGCGAGGAGGGGTGCGCTGACGGCGAGGGCGGCGAAGGCGGCGAGACGGTGCATGGCGGAACGGTGGTCGGGTCGCCCCCGAGCGTACCGACCCGACCCCGCGATCGGGCTTCCGGGCAGGCGGACACGAGCGGCAGCGGACGGGCTGCCTACGCTCCACCACGTGACCCCCGACGACCTCGTCTCGATCGACGGCGCCGTCGAGCCCGACCGGGAGTACGCGATCGACGCCGCCGGCGTCCGGATCGCCGTGCACGAGTGGGGGTCCTCCTCCGCTCCGCCGCTCCTGCTCGCCCACGGCGGCTTCGACTTCGCACGAACCTTCGACACGTTCGCGCCGCTGCTCGCCGACGCCGGGTGGCGGGTGGTCAGCTGGGACCATCGCGGCCACGGCGACTCGGCCCACGTCGAGCTGTACTCGTGGGAGGCCGATCTGCGCGATGCGGCCGCGGTGTTCGACCACGTCGTGGGCCGGGCACCGGTCGCCGTGGTCGGTCACTCCAAGGGCGGCGCGATGATGATCCAGCTGGCAGACGCCGAGCCGTTCCGCTTCTCGGCGCTCGTCAACATCGACGGCATGCCGTCGCGTCACCCGGTACCCGACGTCGCCGAGCACGAGCGCACGCGCCTGCTCGCAGGCGAGGTCACCGGTTGGCTGGATCATCGTGCCCGCACCGCTCGGTCGCGGCGACGGCCCGGCACGATCGACGAGCTCGCCACGCGTCGGGGCCGCATGAACCCCCGGCTGTCGCACGACTGGCTGCGCTACCTCGTGACCGTCGGGGCGACGCGCGACGACGACGGCTGGCGGTGGAAGCTCGATCCCTCGATGCGCTTCGGCGGGTTCGGCCCCTGGAGGCCACAGTGGTCACTGCTGCGGATGGCCGGCATCGGCGTCCCGTTCTTCGGCATGCTGGTCGGAGCGGAAGAGGAGATGGGCTGGAAGACGCGTCCCCACGAGCTCCGTCCGTACCTGCCGGTCGGCGCCCGGCTCGACGTGCTCGACGACATGGGCCACTTCGCGCACATCGAGCAGCCCGACGAGGTCGCGGGGCGCGTCCTCGACTTCCTCGACGGAGTGCGGCGATGACGACGCCGGGGCCGACCGGGCCGAACCCGACCGCCGAGCCGACGTGGCTGGAGCACAACCGCGTCCGGCTCGCGCTGCACACGCTCCGCGACGCCGGGACCGGGCTGCCCCTGCTCTGGCTCCACGGTCTCGGAGAGCGGTCACCCGACGCCGTCCCTGCGGCCCTCGCCGAGTGGCCCGGAGCGGTCCATGCGCTCGACCTCACCGGGCACGGTCGATCCACGCTGCCGACCGGCGGCGGGTACACCGCCGAGGTCATGATGGCCGACGCCGACGCGGCGCTACGACACCTCGGCGCGGCCACCGTGGTCGGTCGCGGGCTCGGCGGCTACATCGCCCTGCTGATCGCCGGCGCCCGGCCCACTCTCGTGCGGGGAGCCGTGATCGCCGACGGACCCGGACTGTCCGGGGGCCCGAGCGATCCGACGTCACAATCGGTGCTCCCGGTACCGGCGGCCGACACCACGCCCGACCCCTACGCGCTGGTCGAGCTCGGTCGCGACCTCCGCCCACCCGACTACTCGACGACGTTCGCCCGCGCCGCAGTCGAGCTCTCCGGACTCGACACGCCGATCGTGGTCGTCGCACGCTTCCGGCCCGCCTGGTTGTCGGCGGTGGTCGAACAACCGGGCGTCGGCACCGCGACCGACGTCGGCGCCGCGCTCACCATCGTCGGCTGATCGGCACGGGAGACCGCACGGCGGGTGCGGCACTACACTTCGGCACCGTGACTTCGTTGCTGATCGCAGCGGGGGCGTTCGTGCTCATGGAGCCGATCACCGCCGCGACCCACCGGTGGGTGATGCACGGTGTGGGTTGGGCGCTCCACCGCAGCCACCACCGTCGCGTGGCCACGCGCTTCGAGGCCAACGACGTGTTCCCGGTGGTCTTCGCGGCGATCGTGTGCATCGGGCTGGCGATCGGCTTCAACGTGGATGGATGGTCGGCGCTCCTTGCCGTGGGTACCGGCGTCACGGTGTACGGCATCGCATACGCGCTCGTCCATGACGGGTACATCCACCGCCGGATCGGGCTGTTCGGCGATTGGCGACCTGCTCCCCTGGAGCGGCTCGCCGACGCCCATGCGCTGCACCACCGCTTCAACGACGCGCCGTACGGGATGCTGGTCCCGGTCGTGCCGGACCGGGTCCGTCAGCGAGCCGGCGCGAGCGGGTCGACGCCGTCCCAGGTGCCCGTCGAGGCATAGGGCTCGAACCGGGCGAAGAGCTCCTCGCCGTACCAGCGTTCGGTGCGTGTCCGGCGCACGACCTCGCGGTGTGCCGGGAGCCGGGTGGCGTAGGTGCGGGCGGCGTCGAGCGACCGCCACAGGCTGAAGGTGCCGAGCCGGCCGACGGGCGCCTCGCCGATCCCGACGACGGCCAGGAGGCCGTCCGCGCCCTGCAGCTCGTCGCTGACCGGGGCCCCTGCCGCCCGGAACGCGCGCCACGAACCGGCGCGGACGTCGGCGCGGGTGACGACGGCCAGCGGTCCGTCGGCGCGTCCCGGTTCGATCATGTCGAGGACCGGCGCGCCACGCCAGGTGCCGTGACCGCCTGCTGATCGCAGGCGGACGCTCCACACCTCGTCCGCGTCCGCCCAGCGCCGCGCGATCGGATGCTCGCCGAGGAACCGATCGAGGTCCGATTCGTCGTCCCAGACCGCGAACAGCGCGCTGCGGCGAAGATCGGCGCCCGGCCCGGTGTTCGCGCCGTCTCCGGTGCCGAGGAGGCGCCAGAAGCGGAGGCCCGCGACGCGGGGCAGCCGCAAGCGGTCGGTGCCGAGGCGAGCCAGCACGGCGAGCTGGCGGCCGGGGCGATCCCGGACCAGGTGGAACGACGCGATCGGGGTCATCGTCGGCCATGCTGGCATCCGTGAGCACGTCGTACGCGGTCGTCCTCGTCGCCGTGTCCGGGTACCTGCTCGGCTCGATACCCGCCGCTCAGCTGCTCGCCGGGCGCCGGCACGACGTCGACCTGCGCGACGTCGGCGACCGCAACCCCGGTTACTGGAACACCAAGGAGACGCTGGGGCGCCGCGCGGCGCTCCCGGTATTCGTGGCCGACGTCGCCAAGGGCGCCGTGGCGGCAGCGATCGGGGTCGCTGCCGCGGCGGAGGGTGAGTGGTGGCTCGGGTACGTCGGTGGCGGCGCCGCGATGGTGGGCCACGCGTGGCCGCTGTTCGCTCGCTTCCGCGGCGGCCGGAGCGTGCTCACGTGGGTCGGCACGACGCTCGTGGTCGCGCCGCTGCCGGCTGCGGTCGCCATCGGCGTGCTCGCCGTCGTGTGGGGCGTGACGAGGCGCTTCGACATCGCCGCCCGCGCCGGCGTGATCGCCTTCCCGCTCGCGCAGCTCGCGATCGAAGGTCCCGTCCGCACGGCGGCGACGGGTGCGCTGATGACCCTGATCGGGATCCGGTTCGCCGCGGCCGCGCTCGCCGATCGACGCGCTCCTCGGTGAGAACGTGCGCACGTGCTCGGTGCACGGCCGGCGACCCGCGGGCCGCCCAGCGGTTCAGGTCGCCCATGCCCCGTTCGACATGATCGTGCGACCGTCGGTCTCCTCGATCGAGTTCCACGCGAGCACCCGTCTCGGCGTGATGCGGACGAGCGACCATTCGCCTGGCTCGGAGCCGGGATCCCATCCGACGCGCCGCACGAACGCCGCGGCGACATCGGCGTCGACGTCGGCGTAGGGGTCGATGCGCGGCTCCCCGTCGACGATGACCACGTCGCCGGTGTCTCCCAGCATCGCCCGCACCCGCCCGGTCGCGGCGATGTTGCGCACCGTGACCGAAGCGGTGGGGGTGGCGATGCCGATCTCCTTCCCGCTCCACCAGAGCGAGAACGGCACCGCATGTGGCACCCCGTCGAGCGACGCGGTGGCGAGCCAGATGTCGTCCTCGCGCTCGAGGCGGTCGAGGGTGTCGATCACCCGCTGTCGTCGACGGCGCGGCTCGGGCATGAGCGCACCCTGGCACAGTGGTCGGCCGCCGACCGAGCCACACGCCCGCGACAGCGGTCTGGTGCGCACCCCCGGTGGGCGTCGGCCGGCGGCCCACACGCGTCCTGCGGCGGCAGCGGCATCCTCCGCTCCGTGAGCTGGGTCTTCACGATCCGGAGACCGCTGTGCCAGCGCAGCGGGTCGGCGAGGTCGACACCGACGGTCGCGCCGGGCTCCTCCGACGTACGCGAGCAGCCGGCGCGCAGGAGGTCGAGGGAGCGGGCACGAACGTGTCGCCGTCGCGCTCGTCGCGCTCGTCCACGACGAGACGACCCAGCGGCCGGCCGGACGCGTCGGCGTCGACGTACCCCGGCGCGCCCATGAAGTGCGGCACGCAGCTCGACCAGCCGACCTGGCAGGACCGGAGCTCGGCCGCAACGGCCGGCACGTTGGGGGGCCGATGCCGTCATCCCTCCCGGCCGGCAGCTCGGGACGGCGCCGGCCGGTGGCCGGTGACCACGTAGTGACGACCTTTCCATCGCTGTCGACGCCGGAGCGCGGACAGAGCGACGGCCGCCGCCGAGACGCCGTCGGCGAGCGGCGACAGCCAGTACGCCGGACCGCCGGCGGCGTACGCGCGGCGCGTCCCGACGAGGGTTCCGAGGCGGGCGAGCAGTGCGACGAGGTCGATGACGTCGACTCGCCACGCGACCGCTCGTGCGAGCGGCAGCGGCATCGTCGCGACGAGCATCGCGAGATCGAGCGCCTGCCGCCACCTCGGTTCGACGCCGGGGAGCGCGATCGACCGGCCCCAACCGGTCCACGTGGACGCGAA
Source organism: uncultured Ilumatobacter sp. (assembly GCA_965601765.1). Taxonomy (GTDB): domain Bacteria; phylum Actinomycetota; class Acidimicrobiia; order Acidimicrobiales; family Ilumatobacteraceae; genus Ilumatobacter. Next base: position 26,074 of record CBFCWS010000001.1, read on the forward strand.
GTCGTCGTACATGCGCACGGTCATCAGCGCGGCGGCGTCGACGAACCCGGTCGAGCGCCCACTCGCAACCCATGCCCGGACGAGCGCGACGTCCTCGACGACCTCGGCCGCGACCGGAGCGAACCCGCCGGCCGCCTCCATCTCGGCGCGATCGAACGCCATGCACTGCCCGTTGGCGAGCATCCGGTCGCCTTCCACCGCGCCACCCGGCGGACCGAACCGGTACACGAGCGTGGTCAGCATCGACGCGTGGAGCCAGCGCGCGCCGCCGGTGGGGCACTCGAACCGCCCCGCCGCGGTCAGCAGCGCGACATCGTCCCGCATCGCCCGCTCGACGATGGCGGCCGGCAGGCCGGGATCGGGGCGGACGTCGGCATCGATCGTGACGACCCACTCCCCGGTGCAGCGGCGACGACCCTGTTCGAGGGCCCATGTCTTGCCGGCCCAGCCGGGCGGGCGGTCGGTCCCGCTGATCACCACCGCCCCGGCTGCTCCGGCCTCCAGCGAGGTGTCGTCGGTCGACTGATCGTCGACGACGAGCACCTCCACCACGGCGGGCGCCCCGACCAGCGGCGCGACCGCGGCGGCAACCCGGCCCGCCTCGTCACGAGCCGGGATCACCACCGAGATCGACGGGAGCGCACCGAGCGATCGCCCCGGCTCGACCGGCGGCGCGGCTGCGGACGCGAGCATCAGCCGTCTGAGCGCGCGCACGAGGAGCGCGGCCCGGAGCCCGATCGACGCCGCCGCCGCCAGTCGCCGCGGACGGCGTCGCTTCGCGCCGGCACCCTTGACTCCGGATCTCTTGACTCCGGCGTCCTTCACGCCGGCATCCTGGGCGCCGGGCCGATCTCGTCGGCGACGATGCGGGCCGACGTCGTCACCATCGGCAACCCACCCCCCGGGTGGGACGAACCGCCGACCAGGTAGAGACCCTCGATCGGCGAGACGTTGCGAGGACGGGCGAACGCCGCTCGGCGCCCGTTGGACGACGTGCCGTAGATCGATCCGCCGCGGGCGCGGTAGCGCGCCGCGAGATCGCTCGGCACGATCGTGTGGGTGAACGCCGCGCGCTGCACGAGATCGGGGCCACCGCGCCGCACCAGCTGATCGAGCGCCCAGCGCGTCGCGGCGGTCCGATCGAGCCCGATGCCCGGTGGGGTGTTGATCAGCAGGAACCAGTTCTCGTCACCGGGGGACGCCTGCGTCGGGTCGGTCACCGACGACACGCAGGCGTACACGGTGACGTCGTCGGCCAGTCGTCCCGCTTCGAGTGCGGCGAACTCGGCACGATCGTCCGGCGAGAACCAGACGTTGTGGTGGGCGACATCGGGCGTCGTCCCGCGCGCGGCCACGCACACGATCAGCCCGCTGGTCGACGGATCGGTGCGGTCGATCCGTCGGAGCTGGCGGGGCCGGGGGACGAGATCGCGGTAGAGATGGGCGGCGTCGACGTTGGCGACGACGACGTCGGCGGCGATCCGCTCACCGTCGGCCAGCCGGATCCCCTCGACGCGACCGCTCCGCTGGCACACTTCGACCACCTCGCGGCCGGTGTGCAGGCGGACGCCGACCCGCTGTGCCGCCGACAGGAGCACGTCGAGCAGCGCCCCGAGCCCACCGAGCGGATACCAGCAGCCGTGGTGCTGCTCGATGAACGGGATGCACGCGAGGGTCGCCGGCGCGCGGAAGGGCGACGACCCCGAGTAGGTGGCGTACCGACCGATCAGCTGGCGCAGTCTGGGGTCGTCGAATGCGGCAGACGCCGCGGCGGCGAGCGTGCGGTTGCCGTCGATGCGGACGAGGTCGAGCGGCGACCGCATGCGGGCGGCGAGATCGACCGGGGACGTCATCGGACCGGCGAGGAACGTGCGCTCGCTGATCGACCAGATCTCTCCCGAGCGCTCGAGGAACCGCTCCCAGGCCGATCCGGCGCCCGGGGTGAGCTCGTCGAGGGCCGCGGCGACCCGCGTCGGGTCGTCGGCGATGTCGACCCGACTGCCGTCGGCGAAGCGATATCGGAACTGGGGATCGAGCCGTAGGAGCTCCAGCTCGGCATCGAGGCGCGTTCCCGCCAGCTGCAGCACGTCGTCGAACAACTGGGGCAGGGTCAGCAGCGACGGGCCGATGTCGAACGTGAAGCCCTCGCGCTCGTAGGTGGCGAGCTTGCCCCCTGCGACGCCGTTGCGCTCGAACACCTCGACGGTGTGCCCCTGCGCGGCGAGCCGGATGGCGGCGCAGATGCCGCCGACGCCGGCGCCGACGACGACCGCGGTCACGCCCGCCTCGAGCGCAGGTTCCCGGCGAGCGCGGCGTACGCGATCGGCAACATCGCGACGCCCCCCACGACCGCGACGAGGCGGTCACGGAAGAACGCGGCGAACCCGACCGTCTCCATCGCCGTCATTGCGGCGTACGTGACGACCAGGTCGTCGGCGGGAGGCTCGTCGTCGACCGGGACGGCGACCTCGAGCACGCCCATCACCGCGATCGAGGTCAGGAACCATCCGAGGTAGTTGGTGGCCGGGATGCCCCGATACCGGCCGGCGGACGCCCATCGCCAGTACCCCTCCGCCGTCATCTGCGGGTCGAGGAACAGATCCCACGCCGTGAGCGCGGCGGCACCGAGCACGATGCGCCGGCAGCGCGTCTCGCCGGCCCCGAGGGCGGCGCGCGCCGACTCGCGGGCGGGCACCGCCATCGCCCACCACGCGAGCGGCACGATCGCCGGAACGCCACCCACCTTCGGCCGGAGCGCGTCGGTGTAGTGATAGGCGCCGAACGGGACCCCGGTCACGGTTCCGAGCCGCTCGACGACGGTCGTCAACCCGGCGACCGCGGTCACACCGCCCGCCGCCCGCGACCAGCCGAGTCGGCGAGCGACGGCAGCCGTCGTCGTCGTCGCGAGCCCGCCGACCACCAGGTTCGACAGCACCCTCCGGGCTCCTCCTCCGCGCCGGTTGAGCGGCGTCGCGACCATGCCGAGCCAGGTCGCCGCCGCCGCCGCGTTGCGGATGGACGTCGTCGCGGTCACGCGCAACAGGCTAGGGACGCAGGCGGCCCGTTCGAAGCCGACGTCATGCGCCCGGCCGGAGCAGCGCCCGGGCGGCGACGACGAGCTTGGTCGTCGTCGGCACCGACACCCGCGCCGCGAAGACGTCGTAGTCGGCGGCCTCGATCCGAGCGAGGATGCCACCGTAGAGCTCGTGTGCCGCACGGATGCACGCCGCGGACCGAGGCGGCAGCAGATCGATCCCCGCCGTCGCCGAGGCGTAGAGCCCGCGACAGCGCTCGATCTCGAACCGCATCAGCTCGACGAACTCGGGCGTGGCCCGGCGCTCGGTCAAGTCGACGCCGAAACGACGCAGATCCTCCTGGGGGACGTACTGGCGACCACGATCGAGGTCCTCGTCGATGTCGCGGAGGAAGTTCGTGAGCTGGAACGCGTTGCCCAGGTCACGAGCCGGACCGGTCGCGGCGGCGAGATCGGACGGCTCGAGGATCGGCAGCATCATCTCCCCGATCACCGCCGCGGAGCCGTCCATGTAGTCGAGCAGATCGTCCCAGGTGTCGTAGGTGGCGATCGTCAGATCCATGCCCATCGAGCGCAGGAAGCGACGGAACGCGTCCGGGTCGATGTCGAACGCTCGAACCGTGTGCACGACGGCCTTGAGGACCGGGTCGTCGGAGGATCCCCGTTCGAGATCGGCGAAGAAGCGCTCGCCGAAGAACCACAGGGCCTGCTCGCGCTCGGCGACGGGGACGTCCCGGCCGCCCCGGCTCGGGATCTCGTCGACGATGTCATCGGCATACCGAGCGAACGCGTACAGCGCGTGGACGTGGTGGCGCTTGATCGTCGGGAGCACCTGCGTCGACCAGTAGTAGGTCGTGCCGTGCCGGCGGTTGAACTCGCGGCAGAGCGCATACGACTCGGTCAACGTCACCGGATGGTCCGGGACCAGCGCGGTGGTCGGCGTCGGCGGGCGCCGCCGGAGCGTCCGGCCGGCCGACTCCGCGAGCGACCTCATCACCACCGGACGACCGACGTCCGCCGGGCGTACTCGCGCACGCGCTCGGCTGCGAGCTTGCCGGACACGAGGACCATCGGGACCCCCACACCGGGCAGCGTCGACGACCCGGTGAACACCAGCCCGGGCACCCGCTTGTCGACGTTGTTCGGGCGGAACGGGCCGGTCTGACGGAACGTGTGCGCGAGCGCGAACGGCGTGCCGCGCTCCATCCCGAGCGCTTCCCAGTCGAGCGGGTCGTACATCCGCTCGACGACCACCTCGGAGGGATAGCCGAGATCGGCGACGCGCGTGCGGAGCTCGTCGGCGAAACGACCGCCGTCGGTCGCCCAGTCGAGCTTGCCGTCGAGGTTCGGGACCGGCTCGAGGGCATAGATCGACGTGTGTCCGGGTGGGGCGAGCGCCGGGTCGTCGAGGGAGTGCAGCGTGACGAGCACCGAGGGGTCGGGCATGCGAACGCCGCGCTTGATCAGGGCCTTGAACGACTCGTTCCAGTGCTCCCCGAAGTGGATGTTGTGGTGCGCGGCGTCGGGCGGCGGATCGCCCTTGACCCCCGCGACCCACAGCAGGCACGACGGCGAGTAGGTGCCACGGCGGGCGGCGCGAGGCGCGTCGACCCCGCCCAGCAGGGTGCGGTACGCAACCGGCAGGTCGGCGTTGCAGACGACGGCGTCCGCGAGGTGCCGATCGCCGTCGGACAGCTCGACCCCGGTCACGACACCCTCACCGTTGCGTAGGATGCGGGTCACGTCGACGTCGTAGCGGATCGTCGCGCCGGCGTCGGCCACCGCTCGCGCCAGCCCGGCGGCCATCTCGTGCATGCCGCCCTTGGAGACGAACACGCCCTCGACGGAGTCCATGTAGGTGATCACGGCGTACAGCGCCAGCGCGTCGTGGGGGGCGAGCCCGGCGTACATCGCCTGGAACGAGAAGATCCGCTGCAGCCGCTCGTCGTCGAAGAACGACGCCACCTTCTCGTCGAGCCGGCCGAAGCCTCCGAGGCGGACCAGCTCCAGACCCGCCCGCCACGGCTTGACGAGATCGAGCAGCGAGTTGAAGTTGGCGTCGATGAAGTGCGGCATCTCGACCCGGTACAGCTCGGCGAGCCAATCGCAGAACTCGCTGAAGGCACCGGCCTCACGCGCATTCGAGAACTGTCGGATCTCCTCGGTCATCGCCTCGCGCCCGTGACGGACGTGCAGCACCGACCCGTCTGCGTAGACGGCGCGGTACATCGGATCGACCGGTTCGATCGTGACGTAGTCGGACATCCGGGCACCGGCGGCGTCGAACGCCTCGGCGAGCAGGTCGGGCATCGTGAGCACGGTCGGCCCGTTGTCGAGTGTGAAGCCGGCCTCCCGGATCACCCCGGCGCGACCGCCGGGGATCGAGGCGCGCTCGAGCACGGTGACGTCGTGCCCGTCGCGGACGAGGTGCGCCGCGGCGGAGAGACCGCCGAGCCCGGCACCGATGACGATGACGCGCACCTCAGACCTCCCGCTCGCTGACGAAGACCGCGATCGCTGCCAGTTCCTCTCGCGCCGCAGCGGTGAGCGAGCTCGACTCGATCGCGGCGATCGCCGCTGCGGTTCGGTCGGCGATCGCAGCCTCGAGATCTGCGGCTGCGCCGGTGTCGATCAGGACCGACTGGATCTCGACGACGTCGGCGTCGGTCAGCCCCGGACACCCGACCCGGTCCAGCACGGCCAGCTGCGAATCGTCGGCAGCCGCCCGCGCCCGGGCGAGCAGCGGCGTCGGCTTGCCCTCGCGCAGATCGACGCCGACCGGCTTGCCCGTCCGCTCGGGATCGCCGAACGCACCCATGACGTCGTCGCGCATCTGGAAGGCGTCGCCGAGCGGGAGCCCGTAGGCGCTCAGCTCCGAACCGAGGGCGTCGAGGCGGCCGGGGTCGGCCAGCGCCACACCCAGGTGCAACGGGCGCTCGATCGTGTACTTGCCCGACTTGTAGCGGCAGATCCGCTCCGCCTGATCGAGGTCGCGCACGCCGCGGACGGTGCCGACCACATCGAGCAGCTGGCCGACGTTGAGCTCGATCCGGAGCTCGTTCCAGATCGTCCAGGCCTCGCGGTTCGCGTTCGCAAGGAGCTGATCGGCGTACACGAACGCGAGATCGCCGACCAGCACCGCGATGCCCTCACCGAAACGACGTGGCTCGCCCCGCCACCCTTCGGCTTCGTGACGTTCGGCGAAGCACTGGTGCGTCGTGGGCTGCCCGCGGCGGCTGTCGGCATCGTCCATCACGTCGTCGTGGAACAGCGCGAACGCGTGCATCAGCTCGAACGCCGCGCCCGCGTCGACGACGACGGGGTCGTCCGGATCACCCCCGGCTCCGACGAACCCCCAGTGGCAGAACGCGGGTCGGAGTCGCTTGCCCCCCGACGACACGAGCCGGCCGATCTCGGCCATCGGCTCGGTCAGGTCGGGGTCGAACGCCGACCATCGCTCGAGCTCGGATCGGAGCAGCTCGTCGAGCCGCACACCGACACGTTCGGCGATCCGGCGCAGGCTCGTGGGGGCGTCGGCTGGCACACCGCAAGGCTAAGGCGGGTGAGCGTCCGTCGCGCTGTGGGGACCGCGATCAACCGACGATCTCGGTCGGCGGCAGCCGGTCAGCGGTCGGGTGGGGCCTCGAGATCGGCCACCACCTGCTCGACCTGGAGCCGGGCGCGCCCGATCCGGGTTCGGCACAGGTCGATCAGCTGCGCCGCGCGGGCGACCCGCTCGGCGAGCACGTCGACGTCGACGTCGGACCGCTCGAGGTCGCCGAGGATCTCGTCGAGCTCGGCGATGGCCTCGGCGTAGCCGACCCGTTCCGAGTCGTCCTGGGTGTCGCTGCCGGCTGGTTCGGTGCTGTCGGTCACGGGTCCTCGATTCGGCTGGTCACCGTACCGTCGGCGAGCTGGGTGCTGACGACGTCTCCCGGCCCCACCTGCCCGACGCTCGAGACGACGGCTCCGTCGGCGTCGCGGGTGATGCTCCAGCCACGACGCAGCAGGTTGGCCGGATCGAGCAGCGCGAGCCGACGGCCCCGCTCGTCGAGCCGAACGGTGTGATCGCCCAGCGCGCGGTGCGTCGAGCTCGCGACGCGCGCGGCGCTGCGATCGAGATGGTCGGTGGCGGCGCGCAGGACGTGCGGGGCCGATCCGGCGAGGCGCTCGGCGCGGGCCCGCAGTCGATCGTCGGCGCGAGCGATCGAGCCGAGCGTGTCGCCGGACCACCGGCGAGCCAGTCCGTCGAGTCGTTGCTCGGCCGCGATCAGCCGCCGGTCGGCGGCGGCCTCGACGGCCGTCCACGTCCGCTCGGCCGTCGCGAGGTACGACGACACGCGCTCGACGAGGTGGGCGGCGCATGCGGTCGGCGTCTTGAACGCCGCCGCGGCCACCTCGTCGGCGACGCTTCGATCGATCTCGTGGCCGAGCCCGGTGAGGACGGGGAGCGAGCACGTCCCGATCGCCACGGCGATCGACTCGGCATCGAACGTGGCGAGCTCGTTGCGGGCTCCGCCACCTCTGATGACGACCACGACGTCGACGTCGCCACGCCGGCCGAGCGACGTGATCCCCGCCGCGATCCCTCGGTCGGCGTCGACGCCCTGCACGCGGACGTCGCACACCCGCAGATGGAAGCCCAGCCCGCTGCGCCGGATCTCGTCGTGGAAGTCGTGCCACGCCGCCGTCCCGGAGCTCGCGACGACGCCGATGCACAGCGGCACCGTCGGCTGGGGACGCGCTCGGTTGGCGTCGTACAGCCCACCGGCGACGAGGCGCCGGACGACCTGGTCGCGCGCCTGGCTGAGCTCGCCGAGGGTGAACCTCGGATCGATCCCGGCCATCTTCAGCCCGAGACGGCCGTTGGGTGCGTAGAAGTCGAGATGCCCGTGGATGCGGACCTTCATGCCGTTGCCCAGCTCGAGCCTGCTCCGCTTGAGCAGTGGGGTCAGCTTGCGCTTCATCGGTGCGAAGAGCGACACGTTGATCACGGCCCGGCCCTGCTCGGCGTGCTCGATCAGCTGGAAGTAGGTGTGCGGACCGCTGTGTCGGAGGCCGTCGATCTCGCCGCGGACCCACACGCCGTCGGTGAACCCGCGCCGGAGCTGGGCATTGATCGCCTCGGCGAGCTCGGCGACGGAGTAGGTGGGAGAACCCTCCTCGTCGAGCGGCTCGTCGCCGAAGTCGAACGCCGGCTGACTCATCCGCCGACCGCGCCGGCCCGGGAAACGGTCGTGCTCTCCACGCCGACAGCACACCACGATCGGCCGGTCGCCACAACCCGTCCACCGGTGCCGGGGCCGGGATGCGCGTGCGTCAAGCGCCGAGACGGCGGACGTTCGGCGGTGTCACGTCGGACAGGTCGGTCTCGGCCCCGTCGTCGAGCTCGGTGAAGAGCTGACCGTCGATCGGCAGGTTGCGCTCGCGGCGGACCGCTTCGAGCTGTTGGAGTGGCTTCTCGAGCTGGCGCCTTCGGGTGCCGACCAACTCGTCGAACTGCCGATCGAGCTGGTCGAACTTGGTCTTCACCTTGTCGAGCTGATCGGAGTACTTCTGCCACTGCGTGCCGAACTTGCCGATCAGTGCGAGGATCTGATCGCTGGTCTGCTCGATCACGAAGTTGTCGTACGCCTGTCGGATGACCCCGAGGAACGCGAACAGGGTCAGCGGCGAGCACATCACCACGCGCTGCTCCATCGCGTCGTCGATCAGGCCGGGGTCGGCCTCGTGGATGAAGCCGGTGAGCTGCTCGTTCGGGAGGAACATCAGCACGTAGTCGACCGACGTGCGGGCGGACTCGTTGGCGTAGTCGCGGCGGGCCAGCTCGGTGACCCGGGCACGAACGTCGCGGACGAAAGCCTTGCGGTGCGCCTGCCGCTCGGCGTCGCTGCCGGCATCGAGGAACCTGAGGTAGCCGGCCATCGGGAACTTGACGTCCATGTAGAGCTCGTGGCCCTTCGGGAGCGGGAACGTGAAGTCGGGCCGCCCGGTCGCGCCCTCGAGCTGCGTCTGCTTGACGTAGTTGACGTTCTCGACGAACCCCGCGAGGCGGAGGACGTCCTCCGCCATCCGCTCGCCCCACTGACCCCTCGCGGTCGGGCTGGCCATCGCCTCCCGGAGCGCGGTCGCCGACTCGGACAGCGTCTGTGTGATCTCGGCGTGGCTCCGCAGCGACGTCTCGACCTCGCCGAAGCGACGCGCGTTGGTCTGGGCGAGCTCGGACACCATCGAGCTCAGCTTGCCCAGCTCGCCCCGCATCTCCGTGTGGACCTGATCGAGCCGGCTGTCGATGACGTCCTTCTTGGCCGTCAGCTCGTCGGTGCTCCGACGGCGGGCGTCGGCCGCCGCAGCACCGAGCTGCTCGCGCTGGAGCACGGACGCCTGCTCGAGCGCGGCACGAACGGCCGCGTCGCGCTCGACCGAGCTCATGGCACGCAGATCGGCGAGCGCCGCCGCGAGCGCCTCGCCGACCAGCTCGTCGAGCGGCTGCTCCGCGACCGGCGGCCGCTCGGAGAGGACGCGCCGACGGGTGTACTCGGCCGCCGCCCACGCCGCCACGAGGGCGAGCACGAGCGCCGACAGCATCAGCAACACCAGTTCTGGACTCATGGTCCCCATCTTCGCGAGGGGGTGCCACAACGTTCGCGGATGGGTGCCACCCTGGCCCGGCACAGGCGGTTCGATTGGGCCGTCAGGCCACGGAGCGGTCGGGGAAGACGAAGCAGCGGT
>CBFCWS010000002.1:0-33883 GCA_965601765.1 uncultured Ilumatobacter sp.
CGGCGAGTTCCTGCGCGACATCTTCGTGCCGATCCTGCCGCGCACCTACTTCTTGTGGATCCTGCGGGTCGGGCTGTTGCTCGCCCTCGTCCTCCACGTGCACGCCGCGTACACGCTGACGGTCCTCAACCGCAAGGCGCGGGCGGTCAAGTACCAGTCGACCCGCGACTACCAGGTGGCGAACTTCGCGAGCCGCTCGATGCGCTGGACCGGGATCATCGTCCTGCTGTTCATCATCTGGCACCTCGCCGATCTGACCGCCGGTTGGGTCACCCCCGACTTCGTGCGCGGCGAGGTGTACCGCAACATCGACAACAGTCTCAGCAGGGTGCCCGTGGCGATCCTCTACATCGTCGCCAACATCGCCCTCGGCATCCACCTGTTCCACGGCACGTGGAGCCTCTTCCAGTCGATGGGCTGGAACAACCCGCGCTTCAACCAGTGGCGTCGCTATCTGGCCACCGGCCTCGCGACGATCGTGGTCGTCGGCAACGTCTCGTTCCCGATCGCCGTCCTCGCGGGCGTCATCGAGTGGGACGACTCGGTGCCGAGCGTGCACGAGCTCCACGGCGAGGAGGCGGAGGGATGACGTCTCGTCGCGGTCCCGGCCCATCAACCCCCGACAAGGAGATCGACCGATGATCAACCTCGATCCCAAGATCCCCGAAGGTCCGCTCGCGGACAAGTGGGACAACTTCAAGATGGAGGAGCGCCTCGTCAACCCGGCGAACAAGCGCAAGTTCAAGATCATCGTCGTCGGGACCGGACTCGCCGGGGCGTCGGCGGCGGCCACCCTCGCCGAGCTCGGCTACGAGGTCGACGCCTTCACGTTCCACGACTCGCCGCGTCGGGCCCACTCGATCGCGGCGCAGGGCGGCATCAACGCCGCCAAGAACTACAAGGGCGACGGCGACTCGATCCAGCGGCTGTTCTACGACACGATCAAGGGCGGCGACTTCCGCAGCCGGGAGGCCAACGTCTACCGCCTCGCCCAGGTGTCGGTCGACATCATCGACCAGATGGTCGCCCAGGGCGTGCCCTTCGCGCGCGAGTACGGCGGGATGCTCGACAACCGCAGCTTCGGCGGTGCGCAGGTCAGCCGCACGTTCTACGCCCGCGGCCAGACCGGCCAGCAGCTCCTGCTCGGTGCCTACCAGCAGCTCGCCCGTCAGATCGGGCTCGGGGGCGTCCGGCTGTTCAACCGGATGGAGCTCGTCGACATCGTCAACGTCGAGGGTCGCTGTGCCGGCATCGTCGTCCGCGACCTGATGAACGGTCAGGTCTCGTCGCACGCTGCCCACGCCGTCGTGCTCGCGACCGGCGGGTACGGCAACGCCTTCTTCCTGTCGACCAACGCGATGGCCTGCAACGTGACCGCCGCCTGGCGGGCTCACCGCAAGGGCGCGGCGTTCGCCAACCCCTGCTACACGCAGATCCACCCGACGTGCATCCCCCAGGCCGACGACTTCCAGTCGAAGCTGACGCTGATGTCGGAGTCGCTCCGCAACGACGGCCGCGTGTGGGTGCCCGTCAGCGCCGACGAGACGCGCGCGGCGGGCGACATCCCCGAGGCCGAGCGCGACTACTACCTCGAGCGGCTGTACCCGAGCTTCGGCAACCTCGCACCGCGCGACATCTCGTCACGGGCCGCCAAGCGGGCCGTCGACAACGGCCAGGGGGTCGGTGCGCTGAAGAACGGCGTCTACCTCGACTTCGCCGACGCGATCGGCCGGCTCGGGGAGGACACGATCCGCGAGCGGTACGGCAACCTGTTCGACATGTACGGGCGCATCACGGGCGAGAACCCGTACCAGGTGCCGATGCGCATCTACCCGGCCTCGCACTACACGATGGGCGGTCTGTGGGTCGACTACGAGTTGATGACCACGGTCCCCGGTCTCTACTGCGCCGGCGAGGCGAACTTCTCCGACCACGGTGCCAACCGGCTCGGCGCGTCGGCGTTGATGCAGGGACTGGCCGACGGCTACTTCGTGCTCCCGTACACGATCTCCAACTACCTCGCCGGCTGGCTCAACAAGCCGATCCCGGGCACGGACCACGACGCGTTCGCGGTGGCCGAGCAGGAGGCCCGCGACCGCTTCAAGCGGTACACGTCCGTCGGCGGGACCCGCTCGCCCGACTACTTCCACCGCGAGCTCGGCAAGATCATCTGGGACTACTGCGGGATGGAGCGCAACCAGCAGGGTCTCGAGAAGGCGCTCAGCGAGATCCCTGCGCTCTACGACGAGTTCAAGAAGGACCTCCGGGTCACGGGCGACGACGCCGGCCTCAACCAGACCCTGGAGAAGGCCGGTCGCGTCGACGACTTCTTCGAGCTCGGGATGGTGATGTGCCAGGACGCGCTCGTCCGGGAGGAGTCATGCGGCGGCCACTTCCGCAGCGAGCACCAGACCGCCGAGGGCGAGGCGCTCCGCGACGACGAGAACTTCGCCCACGTGACGGCCTGGGAGTGGAGCGGCGACTACACCCAGCCGATCGAGCACCGCGAGCAGCTCGTCTACGAAGAGGTCGAGTTCCAGACGAGGAGCTACAAGTGACGGCGTCGTTCCCCGGCCACGCAGGCCGTTCCCGCCCACTCCAGCGACCGCGCCGATCCGAGAGGATGACATGACCACGCTCAAGAACATCACGTTGCGGATCTGGCGGCAGGACGGCCCCGACGCCGCCGGCCGGTTCGAGAACCACGTCGTCGACGAGATCAGCGACGAGGCGTCGTTCCTCGAGATGCTCGACCTGCTCAACGAGCGGTTGATCGAGTCCGGTCAGGAGGCCGTCGTGTTCGACCACGACTGCCGCGAGGGCATCTGCGGCACCTGCTCGCTGATGATCGACGGGCAGGCGCACGGTCCGCAGCGCGGCGCCGCCACGTGCCAGCTCCACATGCGCACCTACGACAGTGGTTCGACGATCACGATCGAGCCCTGGCGCGCCAGCGCGTTCCCGATCATCAAGGACCTGATGGTCGACCGGGCGCCGCTCGACCGGATCGTCGAGGCGGGCGGCTACATCAGCGCCGAGACCGGCGGCGCGCCCGACGCCAACCTGATCCCGATCCCGAAGCCGGTCGCCGACGCGTCGATGGACTCGGCGGAGTGCATCGGGTGCGGGGCGTGCGTCGCGGCCTGCCCCAACGGCGCGGCCAGCCTGTTCACCGGTGCCAAGGTCAACCATCTCAACGTGCTGCCCCAGGGCCAGCCCGAGCGCTACAGGCGGGCCGAGCGGATGGTCGAGGTGATGGACACCTACTTCGGTTCGTGCACCAACCACGGCGAGTGCGAGGCAGCGTGCCCGAAGGAGATCTCGATCGACGTCATCGCGCTGATGAACGCCGACTACCGGGCGGCCAAGTTCAAGAACCGCAAGTCGCTCAGTCGGGTCTGAGGGTCACCGCCGTCGAGTAGCGGTTGTCGACGCGTGCGTCGCCGAATCGCAGCGACAGCGAGATCTGCAGCACGCCGAGCGTGTCGGGGACCGACATCTCGAGCCTGCCGACCCTGGTGACCGCGTCGGCCTCGATGTCGCCGCCGAACTGCCAGCGACGGCTGCCGCCGTTCCAGCGGGCCGTGGCCTCGACGACGGCGTGCTGCACCGGTTGACGCAGGTCGTTGACGACGTGGACCGAGAGCCCGAGCTCGTCGCCCGGTGACACGTAGTCGGGCGGGTAGTCGGCGGTCACGATCACCGGGCGACAGGCGTCGACCACCGCCGCGTGCGCCGGCTTGGGGACGCGCCGGTGATCGAGCACGCTCCACGACACCAGCGGCGCCGGGTCGTTCCACGCGAACAGCGCGAAGCCCCCGGCGGGCCGGTACTTCAGCCGCCGCAGGGTCTCGATGTGGCGCTTGAGCAGATCGGCCTGGTAGCGCTGCGTCGCACGAACCCAGGAGTCGAACGACGCGTGCTCGTGCGGCGGCACCCGGTCGTCGAAGACCCACTTCTGGAGCCCGTACCGATCCGCCAGGTGCTCCCAGTCGAGATCGGGCCAGGCGTCGGCATCGATGAAGTCGGCATCCGCGGGGACGGACTGGGCGCCGAACTCGGAGACGAACCGGACGAGTCGTGGCACGCGCCGAGCGAGACGCTCGAGATCGGCGACCGCGCCGTGGTACCACCCGAAGTAGAAGTGGCTGTCGGTCCCGTCGAGCAGCGGCAGGTGCGGCAGGACCCCGGAGTGCGGCACGGTCAGACGGGTGGGGTCGGCGAGCTCGATCGTGCGCTTGACCCAGCGATCGAGCACCGTCCGGTTCCAGCTGGGCAGCTGGTGGGCGGCGACGTAGCGCGCCCGCGTGCGGGGGCCGTCGCCGTGGAAGCCGACCCCGACGCTGGCCGGTTCGTTGTGGGCGTTCCACTGCACGATCGACGGGTGATGCCCGAGGTGGTCGACGGCGATGCGGGCCTGGCGCATCGCCGAGCGTCGCACGGAGCGCTGGTACCCCCACTGGAGGGGGAAGTCCTGCAGGAAGAGCAACCCCATCTCGTCGGCGGCGTCGTAGACCTCGTGGGGGGCGATGTGGCCGTGCACCCGGGCGCCGTCGAGCCCGGCGTCGACGAGCGACCGCACGTCGGCGCGCAGTGACTCGGGTGAGGCGTCGGCCAACCCGGCGGCGGTCGGCAGCAGGTTGGCGGCCTTGACGAAGATCGGCTCACCGTTGATCGAGCACGTCCAGTTGTTCCAGGCGACCTCGCGGAACCCCGTGCGCCGCCGGTGCCGATCGCTGCTCACCCCGTCGACGAGCACGTCGAACTCGACCACGCTCAGGGGCTGGTCGCCGAGCGAGCGCGGCCACCAGAGCTCGGGGTCGATGATGTCGAGGCTCCAGTTGACCTCGTTGACCCCCGCTGCGACCCGTCGGTCCTGTTCGTGCAGCAGTTCGCCGTCGACGTACGTGCACAGGGTGACGCCCCGCGCTGCGTCGCTGTCGACCATCGCGGTGCACAGCAGGTGGGCACGTCCCTCGTCGGCGTCCCGGCAGAGCACCCGGAGCCGCTCGATCCGGATCGGACCGGTGTCGTGCACCCGGACGGGCCCCCAGATCCCGCCCGGGTTCCACCGGCGGTCGAGCCCGTCCCAGTGCTGGAAGATGCCGGTGACGTTGCGTCGACCGCGCACCCCGCGCTCCGGGGGGCACGAGATCTCGGCGGCGACGACGTGGTCGTCGTCGATGCGGGACAGGGCGGTGATGTCGAAGCTGTGCGACATGAAGTAGCCCTCGGGGTCGCCGAGGTACGCGCCGTCGAGCCAGACGTCGGCCTGGTAGAAGATCCCGTCGAAGGTGAGCCACCGCCGACGTCCCTCGGGGGGCGGCGGCGAGCTGAAGCGCCGCCGGTAGAGGAGAGGTCCGTCCGAGTCGGCGAACGCGCTCGCGTTGCGCCAGTGCCCCGGCACCACGATCTGCTCGCCGGCGTCGTCGTCGACGTCGAACCCGATGCCGTCGCGGCGTCGTTGGTCGGTGGCGGGTAGCACCGACCACACCCCGTTCAGCTCCACGCGGGCAGCGTAGCGACGACGGCGGTTCGGTACCCTCGCCGCGTGCCCGGCCCCGACGTCCTCGTTCGCGCCGTCGATCGCCGCGCACTCGCCGATGCGGCCACGCTGTTCATCCCTGCGATCCCGTTCGGGTTCGTCGTCGGGTTGGCGATCGTCGACGGCGAGATGCCCGTGGCGGTCGGTTGGTCGACGTCGGTCGTGATGTTCGCGGGGGCCGCACAGCTGGCGGTCCTGACGCTCGCCGGGACGGCCACGCTGTGGGCGATCATCGTCGCCGGCATCGTGATCAACGCCCGCCACGTGATGTACAGCGCTGCGATGGCGCCCACGTTCCGGCGACAGCCCGGGTGGATGCGATGGCTCGGTCCGATGCTGCTGATCGACCAGACCTTCGCCCTGTCGTCGTTGCAGGCCGGCCGTTCACCGGCCGAGTTCCGTCGGTACTACCTCACGGCCGGGCTCTTCATCTACGTGGCGTGGAACGTGGCGACCGTGCTCGGCATGTTGATCGGTCCCGTGATCCCGACGTCGTGGCGCCTCGACGCCGCACCGCCGATCATGTTCATGGGTCTCGTCGTCATCGGTGCGACCTTGCGCCCGGCGGTCGCCGCCGCGGTCGTCGGGGGTGGGGTGTCGCTCGTCGCCGCCGGGCTCCCCGACCGCCTGGGCATCCTGGTCGGCGGCGTCGCCGGCGTCGCCGCCGGCGCGACCGTCGATCGTCGTCGCTCCCGGGACGGCGAGCGATGAGCACCGGCGCGGCGATCGTCGCGGTCGCGTCGGTCGCCCTCGTCACGTACTCGATGCGCGCGGGTGTGATCCTGCTGCTCGCCGGGCGGACGTTGCCGGCTGCCGTCGAGCGTGCGCTCCGCCAGGTCGGCCCCGCGGTGCTGGCCGCGCTCGCGATCAACCTGATGTTCGGGGGCGAGGGGGGCCCGATGGTGACGCTCCCGGAGGTGGCCGGTCTCGTCGCCGCGGCGGGGGTCGCGTGGTGGCGTCGCAACCTGCTGTGGAGCCTCGCAGCCGGGATGACCGCCCTGCTCGCGCTCGACGCCGTGGTCTGAGCAACGACGCGACGCGACATCTGGCCCCAGATGTCGCGGGAGTGGGCCTGCGCAGGGACAGGTGGCGAGATGCCCACTAGGTTCGGCGACATGACGGCACGGCCTTCGACGTTGGGCGAACTGCGATCATCGGGCTGGGTGTCGCGCCCGGTCGCGGCCGAGGTCCGGTCGAACGCGGTCGATCGGATCCGGCGCGGCGAGCCGCTGTTCGCCGGAGTGCTCGGCTACGAGGACACCGTGATGCCACAGCTCGAGAACGCCGTGCTCGCCGGCCACGACGTGATCTTCCTCGGTGAGCGCGGGCAGGCGAAGACGCGGATGATCCGATCGCTCACCGGGTTGCTCGACGAGTGGATGCCGATCGTCGCGGGGAGCGAGATCAACGACGACCCGTACGCACCGGTGTCGAGGTACGCGCGCGACCTCGTCGCCGAGGACGGCGACGACACCCGGATCGACTGGGTGCACCGCAGCATGCGCTTCGGCGAGAAGCTGGCGACCCCCGACACGTCGATCTCCGACCTGATCGGCGAGGTCGACCCGATCAAGGTCGCCGAGGGCCGCTACCTGTCCGACGAGCTGACGGTCCACTACGGGCTGGTCCCCCGGACCAACCGCGGCATCTTCGCCATCAACGAGCTCCCCGATCTCGCCGAACGGATCCAGGTCGGGCTGCTCAACGTGCTCGAGGAGCGCGATGTCCAGATCCGCGGCTACAAGATCCGACTGCCGCTCGACGTCGTGCTCGTCGCATCGGCCAACCCGGAGGACTACACCAACCGGGGGCGCATCATCACGCCGCTCAAGGACCGCTTCGGGAGCCAGATCCGGACGCACTACCCCCTCGACGCCGATCTCGAGTACGACATCATGCGCCAGGAGGCGGACGCGATCGAGGTCGGCGACGGCGTGTCGGTCGCAGTGCCGCCGTATCTCGGGCGCGTGGTGGCGACGTTCTCGCAGCTGGCCCGGGCGTCGAGCCACGTCAACCAGCGAAGCGGCGTCAGCGTGCGGCTGTCGGTCGCGAACTACGAAGCGCTCGCGGCGAACGCGATGCGGCGCGGGCTGCGCAGCGGCGACGACCACATCGTCGCCCGCGTGGACGACCTCGACGCGCTCGCCGCGAGCTCGATCGGCAAGATCGAGATCGAGGCCCTCGAGGAAGGGCGGGAGGGTGTGGTGTTCGATCACCTCGTCAAGGGTGCGGTGCTGACCGTGTTCCAGGAGCTGGTCGACCCGAGCCACACCACGCCGATCGTCGACGCCTTCGACGGCGAGGTCGTCGCGCACACCGGACCCGACGTGCCGAGCGCGGACGTCGCCGCCCTCGTCGAGCGCATCCCGGCACTGCGCGAGCCGGTCGGTGCGCTGACGGCGGGCGATCCGTCCGACGCCTCGATCGCGGCCGCGGTCGGCTTCCTCCTCGAGGGGTTGCACCTCTCGAAGCGTCTGAACAAGGACGCGTCGGGCCTGGCGGCCACGTACCGCGGCCGCTTCTGACCGCCGGCGAGCCGATCGGCGATGGGCCTCGGTGTGAGGATCAGCCGATCTCGCGCATCCACAGCTCGGAGGTGTCGAGCAGGTCGGAGGGCTCGGGAGCGCCGACGAGCCGGACGATCGACACCGTGCCCGGGAAGCCCCGGAGCTCGACCTCGCCGTACGGCTCGGCGGTGACACCCGGCGGCAACGTCTGCAGGTGCATGGCGGGCATCAGCACGTCGACCGTGCGGGCATGGTCGCAGAGCCGGGACGCCATGTTGACCGCCGATCCGATGTAGTCGTCGCCCTCGAACAGCAGCGCACGCCCCGACGCGATCCCGGCGCGCAGGGTCAGCGGTGCGCACACGGCGCCCGCCCGCTGCGACAGCTCCGTGACGAACTCGATCCCCGACCGCTGGTCGATCGCGACTGCCATGCAGCCGTCGCCCAGCCACTTCGCGACCCGGACGCCGCGCGCCGACGCGATCTCGCGCACGAGGGATCGGAACGTCGACAGGATCCGCCCGGCGGCATCGTCGCCGAACGCCGCGGTGTAGTTCGTGAATCCGGAGAGGTCGACGAACATGAACGTGCGAGGCACTCGCATGGGATCAGGATAGGCCGGTCGGAACGCCGTCAACAGGTCGCTTCGGCCCATTTCGCGGACCGTCGAGGGCCGATCCGGCAGCCCGGATCACCGCACGGACGTCACCGAACCAGCCGAGTACGGTGGGCCCATGTCGCCCCGGTTCACCTACTCGCGTTGGGACGGCACCCAACGCGGGTTCGACCTCGACGCGGATCAGCTGTTCGACCAGCTCACCGACGAGCTGCTCCACCACGGCGACGTGAACGCGGCACTGCGGCGGATGATGCAGGACGGTCTCCGCGACGCCGACGGCAACCGCCTCGACGGCCTGCGAGACCTGCTCGACAAGATCCGCGCCGAGCGCCAGGAGCGGCTCGAGCGCCACGACCTCGGCGGCGTGTACGACGAGATCGCCCGCGAGCTCGACGACATCGTCGACGAGGAGCGGCATGCGATCGACCGTGCGGTCGGCGACGCCGCCAACAGCGGCGACGACCGGCGCGCCGAGTCCGCCCGGCAGGCCGCCGCCGAACGAAACATGCGCCTCGACCTGCTGCCGGCCGACCTGGCCGGCAAGATGGCCGGGCTCGACGCGTACCACTTCGAGTCAGCCGAGGCGCAGCGCCGCTTCGAGGCGATGAAGGACCGCCTGCGCGAGCAGTTGATGCAGCAGATGGTCGATCAGGTGGCCGAGGGCGTGCAGAACATGTCGCCGGCCGACATGCAGCGCATGAAGGACATGCTCGCGGCGCTGAACGAGATGCTCGAACGGAGCCGACGCGGCGAGGATCCCCGGTTCGAGGAGTTCATGGAGGAGTACGGCGACTTCTTCCCCGAGCAGCCGGGGACGCTGGACGAGCTCCTGGAGCAGATGGCGCAGCGGATGGCGGCCATGCAGGCGATGCTCAACTCGATGTCGCCCGAGCAGCGTGCGCAGCTCCAGCAGCTCGCCGAGCAGCTGATGGACGACGTCGACCTGCGCTGGCAGATGGACCAGCTCGGCTCGAACCTCCGCCAGATGTTCCCCGACGCCAACTGGGGGCAGTCGTACGACTTCGAGGGGGACCAACCCCTCGACCTCGCGCAGGCGATGCAGGCGATGGCCGACCTCGGCGATCTCGACCAGCTCGAGCGCCTGCTCTCGCAGGCGAGCAGTCCCGCACAGCTCGCCGAAGCCGATCTCGACCGTGTCCGCGACCTCATGGGCGACGATGCGGCGCGGGCCCTCGAGCGGCTGAGCGAGCTCACGAGGATGCTCGAGGAGGCCGGGCTGATCGATCACCGGGAGGGGCGCCTCGAGCTGACGCCGCGCGGGATCCGTTCGATCGGGGCCAACGCACTGCGCGACCTGTACTCGAAGCTGTCGAAGGAGCACGTCGGCCAGCACCGCGTCCACGAGGAGGGTGTCGGGCACGAGCGCACGTACCAGTCCAAACCGTACGAGTTCGGCGACCCGTTCCAGCTCGACCTGCATCGGACCATCCGCAACGCGATGGCGAGGTCGGGGAGCGGCACGCCGATCCGGCTCGATCCGGACGACTTCGAGATCGAGCGCAACGAGCACCTCACCAGGTCGAGCACCGTGATGATGCTCGACCTGTCGATGTCGATGCCGATGCGCGACAACTTCCTGCCGGCCAAGCGGGTCGCGATGGCGCTCCACCACCTGATCTCCACGCAGTTCCCGCGCGACTACCTGGGGCTCGTCGGATTCTCCGAGACGGCCCGGACCATCACCGCCGATCAGATCCCGGAGGTGTCGTGGGACTTCGTGTACGGCACCAACATGCACCACGGGTTCACGCTCGCCCGCCAGATGCTGGCGGGACAGCACGGGAACAAGCAGATCATCATGATCACCGACGGTGAGCCGACGGCGCACATCACCGATCGTGGCGACGTGTACTTCAACTACCCGCCCGTGCGCGAGACGGTTGAGGCGACGCTGCGCGAGGTGGTTCGCTGCACGCGAGCCGGCATCACGATCAACACCTTCGTGCTCGACGCCACGAGTGCGCTCACGGCGTTCATCGATCGGCTCGCTCAGCTCAACGGCGGACGCACGTTCTACACGACCAACGAGGCCCTCGGCGACTACGTGCTCGTCGACTTCCTCGAGCACCGTCGCCGCACGACGCGGCGGGCGGGCTGACGTCGCGGCGTCCGGACCGGGGCGCTGCGACGTCGGTCGCGCGATTCGCGCGAATCTCCTGGTCCGAAGTTTGTGAAAGCCGCCCTTGCGATCGACGCGTATGATATGCGAGAATCACAGAGATGTAACTACAACCTCGTCGTACATCCGTCGTGTGACCGTGTCACGACCGTGTGACGAGGTGGGCGGCCGGCGCATGGGGGCCAGATGACCAATTCACACGATCTCAGCCAGGACTTCACCGACATCTCGATCGCGATCGCGGTCGAGCTCGACGACGACTGGCAGGATGGTGCCAACTGTCTGGGCGTGGACCCCGACCTGTTCTTCCCCGAGCGGGGAGCGTCGACGCGGGAGGCCAAGGAGGTGTGCCGCGGGTGCATCGTTCGGCGCCAGTGCCTCGAGTTCGCCTTGCAGAACGGCGAGAAGTTCGGCATCTGGGGCGGGCTCTCCGAGCGCGAGCGCCGACGCATCCGCCGCCAGCGCGCCCAGGCGGCGCGCAGCGGCTACGGCGCCTGACGGGCTAGGGTGGCCACATGCCGAGTGGTTCCGAACTGGTCATCGTGCTCGTGATCGTGTTGTTGGTGTTCGGCGGTTCACAGCTGCCAAAGCTCGCCAAGAACCTGGGCAAGGCCCAGAAAGAGTTCAAGGACGGTCTGGCCGAGGGCCAGGCCGACGGCGACGACACCGCCGACGCCGAAAAGACGAGCTGACCGCACGCGCCCGCTGACGTCGCCGCGCACCGGCGGTTGCCGGGTCGTTCGCGGGAGCGGGTGTCGTCGGTCGGGGAGTGGGTCGGGGGTGGTCAGTTGGCGCGTACGCGCTCGACCTCGGCGGCTTCTCGCCGCCGCTTGAGGATGCGGCGCCGTTCCCGCTCGCTGCAGCCGCCCCACACGCCGTGCTCGATCCGGTGCTCGAGTGCGTGCTCCCGGCACTGGTCGAGCACGGGGCAGCCGGCGCAGATCCGGCGGGCCCTGTCGACGCCGACGCCGTCGCTCGGGAAGAACGTCGCCGGGGGATACATCCGGCACGCTCCGGACGCCATCCACGCGGTCACCGAGTCCGGGTCGGGAAGTGGAAGCTGGTTCATGGCCGGTGCTGCTCCTGGTCGAGTCGGGACGGGAACGCCGGGGCGTCCGTTTCGGTCCTAGGACGCCGCGGACGCACGACTGGTTCCCGTCTATGGCCGCAACGTAACACAACCGTAATGAATTTGCCAAGGATCTCGGCTGAGAGCAAGCTGAGTTCATCGTTTCGTCACATGTTCGCGATCGGACGGAGACGCCGCCTCCGCCCACGCCGTCGGCGGGCGGTAGCATCGCCGGGATGACCGACACCGCGACCGACGAAGTCCTGCCACCGCGCGCGCACGCTCGTGTCGTGTACCTCGGGCCGGTCTCGCCGCACTGGGAGGTCTACGGCGACTGGGGTGAGCGGCAGGTGCTCGACGAGTTCCGGGCTCGAGCGTTGGCGCGCCTGGTGCTGCTGCCCCGCGACGACCCCCAGTTCCGGCGCAACAAGGAGCGCATCAACCGCGACGCGGAGCGCGAGCTGATCTCGATCGAGTGGGAGCTCGGGCTTCCCGATGGCGCGACCGACGTCGACTGATCCGCGCGCGGCGGACACGTCCGGTCGCTGAGGCCGTCGATGGCGAGCACGCCGCCGCAGCGCCACCTGAACCGCGAGCTGAGCTGGCTCGACTTCGACGAGCGCGTGCTCGATCTGGCGACCGAGCCGGGCATCCCGCTGCTCGAGCGCGCCAAGTTCGTCGCGATCTACGCGGTGAACCTCGACGAGTTCTTCCAGGTGCGCGTCGCCGGGTTGCGCGACCAGGTCGCGGCCGGCATCGACGACCGCGGCCCCGACGGGATGACGCCGCTCGATCAGCTGGTCGCGATCACCGAGCGCGTCGCGGGTCTGGTCCGCCGTCACGAGTCGTTGTTCCTCGACGAGATCCTCCCGGCGCTGGCTGCCGAGGGTGTGGCGATCGTCGACTGGGGATCGCTGACGTCTGCCGACCGGGCGATGCTCGGCGACCACTTCCGCCAGCGGATCTTCCCCGTCCTGACGCCGCTCGCCGTCGATCCCGGACATCCGTTCCCGAACATCTCGAACCTGGCGCTCTCGATCGCGGCCCACATCGCCGATCCCGAGACGGGCGACCGCCGGTTCGTCCGGCTCAAGGTGCCGAGCGTCTTCGACCGCCTCGTGCCCCTCGGCGACGGCCGCTTCGTGCCGGCCGAGCAGGTGATCGCCGCTCACCTGCACACGCTCTTCGTCGGCATGGTCGTCGAGGAGGTCGCGGTGTTCCGCGTCACGCGCAACGCCGATCTCGCGATCGGCGAGGACGGCGCCGAGGACCTGCTCGAAGCGGTCGAGCTCGAGCTCCGCAAGCGCCGGTTCAACCGGGTGATCCGCCTCGAGGTCGTGGAGACGATCAGCGAGGGCCTGCTCGATCTGCTCGTCCGGCAGCTCGACGTCGACCGGCGCAACGTGTCGTGGCACCGCACGATGCTCGATCTCGGCTGCCTCTGGGAGTTGCACCGCGTCGACCGGCCCGACCTCAAGGACCGAGCCTGGCAGCCGTTGACGGCCGGTCGGCTGCTCGCGGCGCACGAGGCGGACCGCTCGGTGTGCTCGGTGATCCGCGAGGGCTCGATGCTCCTGCACCACCCCTACGAGAGCTTCGACTCGAGCATCGAGCGGTGGATCGGCGAGGCGGCGGCCGACCCCAAGGTCCAGTCGATCAAGATGACGCTGTACCGCGCGGGGGAGCGGAGCCAGATCATCGACAGCCTCGTACGGGCCGCGGAAGCCGGCACCCAGGTGGTGGTGCTCGTCGAGCTCACCGCGCGATTCGACGAGGCCGCCAACGTCGAGTGGGCGCGCCAACTCGAACGGGCCGGGGTCCACGTCGTGTACGGCATGGCCGGGTTGAAGACGCACGCCAAGGTCGTGCTGATCGTCCGCGACGACGGCGACGCGCTGCGCGCGTACACCCACATCGGGACCGGCAACTACAACTCCCGAACCGCTCGCAGTCTCGAGGATCTCGGGCTCCTGACCTGCGATCCGGTGATCGGCACCGACGCGACGCACCTGTTCAACTACCTGACCGGCTACAGCCGCGCGACCGGGTACGGGGCGCTGGTCGTCGCTCCGGACCACATGAAGGAGTCGCTCATCGATCTGATCGATCGCGAGGCCGGCTTCGGGACGGCCGGCTCCGTGGTGCTCAAGTGCAACTCGATCGCCGATCCCGACATCGTGGAGGCGCTGTACCGGGCGTCCGACGCGGGGACCCGTGTCGAAGGCATCGTCCGCAGCGTCTGCACGATGCGCGCCGGGGTGCCGGGCCTGTCCGACCACGTCGCGGTTCGCAGCCTGCTCGGTCGCTACTTCGAGAACAGTCGCGTCTACCGGTTCGGCCACGGCGACGACGCCGGCGGACCGCTCCACCTGATCGGGTCGGCCGACCTCATGCCGCGCAACCTCGAGCGGCGCGTCGAGGTGCTCGTCCCGATCACCGAGCCTCGCCATCGGGCGTGGCTCGACGAGGTGATCGCGATCGATCTCCGCGACGACATCGTGCGCTGGGAGCTCGAGGACGACACCTGGCACCGGCGCGGCCCGCGCGACGTGTTCACTCCCGATGCTCAGGCGCTCACGTACCGTCGAGCTGTCGAGCGGCAGGCCCAGCGCCGCCCGTGATCGAGCGGCGCGCGAGGGACGCATGGATGTCGTTCCGGTGGCCGGAAGGTGAACCGTAGGCGAAGACTCGGCCGTATCCCACGGTGCGACGTCCCGAGGAATTGTTTGCCGTCCGTTCACCTGGGGGGTCAGCGCTCGTTCACCTGGCCTCTTTAGCGTTCCGGCAGCGGTGTCGCCAGCGGCGCCGCGTCCGTGAACCCCCAACCCGAGGAGCAATCAGCGTGAAGATGTCTTCCAAGCGTTTCGCAGCGACCGCGGTCGTCGCGGCGCTCGTGCTCGCCGCCTGCGGCGACGACGACGACGACGAGCCGGCCGCAGAGGAGTCCGCCGAGGAGCCGGCAGAGGAGCCGGCAGAGGAGCCCGCCGAAGAGCCGGCAGAGGAGCCGGCAGAGGAGCCCGCCGAGGAGCCCGCCGAGGAGCCCGCCGAGGAGCCCGCAGAGGACGACATGGCCGAAGAGCCTGCCGAGGACGACATGGCCGAAGAGCCTGCCGCCGACCTCGCGAGCCTGTCGGGCAGCATCTTCGTCTCCGGCTCCTCGACCGTCGAGCCGATCTCGATCGCCGTCGGCGATTCGTTCGCCGACCTCGCGAGCGGTGTTGCCGTCACCGTCGAAGGTCCCGGGACCGGCGACGGATTCGCCAAGTTCTGCAACGGCGAGACGGACATCTCCGATGCGTCGCGCCCGATCAAGGAAGAGGAGATCGCGAACTGCGAGGCCAACGGCATCGAGTTCGTCGAGCTCACCGTGGCCGTCGACGGCTTGTCGGTGATCACGTCGGCCGAGAACGACGCCGTCGAGTGTCTGTCGTTCGTCGATCTGTACGCACTGCTCGGGCCCGACGCCACCGGCATCGGCAACTGGGCCGACGCGTCCGCAGCGGCTGACGAGATCGCCGCGACGGTCACCGACCTCGGCGCCGTGAACACCCCGTTTCCCGACGCCCCGCTCGCAGTGACCGCTCCGGGCGAGGAGTCCGGCACGTTCGACAGCTTCGTCGAGATCGTCATCGAAGGCGTCGGTGAGGAGCTCGGGGTCGAGGACGCCAACGTCCGGCCCGATTACACCGCCAGCCCCAACGACAACGTGATCATCGAAGGCATCTCGGCCAATCCGACCTCGCTCGGCTGGGTCGGCTTCGCCTTCGTCGAGGAGAACCTCGACGTCGTGAAGCCCCTGCAGATCGACGGCGGCGCAGGCTGTATCGAACCGACTCCCGAGACGATCGCAAGCGCCGAGTTCCCCATCGCCCGCGACCTGTTCATCTACGTCAACACGAACAAGCTCGAGGAGAACGAGGCGCTCGGACCATTCGTCGACTACTACGTCAACGAGGGCATCACGACGCTCGTCGGCACCGGCGAGGGACAGGTCCCCTACGTGCCGCTGAGCGATGAGGCACTCGCCGAGACCCAGCAGGTGTGGGCCGATCGGGAGACCGGCACCCGCGAGGGATAGTTTCCTCGCTCATGCAGGTGACGAGGGGGTCGGTTCCCCGGCCCCCTCGTCACCGATGCCCGTTCCCGCACGCAACAGGAGAGTCCGGTGACCGTCGCTAGCCAACACCGCGCTGACATCGACTTGACGACGGCTCCGGGCCGCCGTCGCAAGGACACGGCCGCGCGGTGGTTGTTCCGTTCGGCAGCGGCCACCACCTTGCTCGTGACCGTACTGATCATCGTCACGCTCGTGTACGACGCTGAGGAGTTCATCCGGCAGCTCGCTCAGACCGATTCCGGCCTGGGCGCACTCAACGAGATCGGCTGGTTCCCCAGACGCGGGCTGTACGACGTGCTCACGCTCGTCATCGGCACCTTCATCGTGACCGGCGTCGCGATGCTGGTCGCTGTCCCGCTCGGTCTGGGTGCCGCGGTCTACTTGGCCGAGTATGCCAGACCGAACGTTCGACGCGTGCTCAAGCCGATCGTCGAGGTGCTCGCCGGTATCCCGAGCGTCGTCCTCGGCTACTTCGCGATCGCGTTCATCAATCCCGAGATCGTCGTTCGGCTGTTCAGCGATGCCAACCGGGCGTTCACGCTCGCAGCGGCAGGCATCGGCGTCGGGATCCTGACGATCCCGATCATCGCCTCGGTGGCAGAGGATGCGCTGCGGGCGGTGCCGCTGTCGCTGCGAGAGGCCTCGTACGGACTCGGAGCGCAGCGACTGCAGACCACGTTTCGAGTGGTGTTCCCGGCGGCGATCTCGGGCATCGTGGCGGCGCTGATCCTCGGGATCTCGCGAGCGGTCGGTGAGACGATGGTGGTCGCCATCGCCGCCGGCGCGGTCGGCGGTGGCCTCCGTAGCTACGATCCGCTCGAGCCGGGCCAGACGCTGACGGCGGCCATGGCGGCACTCGGTTTCGGGAGCGACCAGGTGGCCGGCGACAACCTCGCCTTCCAGAGCCTCTACTTCGTCGGTCTGCTCCTGTTCGTCATGACGCTGCTGTTGAACTTGTCCAGCGATTGGCTCGTCAACAAGGTTCGCGAGGTCTACTGATGCCGCTGACAACCCCGTCGTCGGTGGGTGGGGCCGCAGCGAAGAACGTGACCTCAGGGCTCACCCGTCACGGTCTGGACGTTCGCAGCAAGTTGGTCGAGATCGTGCTGATCGTCGCGCTCGCACTCTCGTTGCTCGTGCTGCTGGTCCTGATCATCGACCTCGTCAACCGCAGCTGGCCGGTCTGGACGGATCGAAGCGGAGACTTCCTCACCACCAATCTCAACTCGCAGAACGCTGCTTCGGCGGGTATCGGCCAGGCGATTCGTGGAACGCTGATCCTGTGCGGGATCGTGATCGTCGTCGCGTTTCCGCTCGGGATCGCCTGCGCGGTCTACCTCGAGGAATACGCGGGACGATCGTGGTTCGCTCGGGTCACACGCATCAACGTGCGGAACCTGGCCGGTGTGCCGTCGATCGTCTACGGGTTGCTCGGGTTGGCCATCTTCGTTCCGCTGCTGAGCGGCATCAACGGTGGGCGCAACGTCGTGTCGGGCGGGCTCGCCCTCTCGGCGCTCGTGCTGCCGATCGTGGTCATCACGACGTCTGAGGCACTGCGGTCGGTGCCGCGCAGCATCCGGGAAGGTGCTCTGGGCGTCGGGGCGACCCAGTGGGAGACCGTGCGCAGCCACGTGCTGCCGTCCGCCGCGCCGGGGATTCTGACCGGCACCGTGCTCTCCCTGGCGCGCGCAGCCGGTGAGGCAGCTCCGATCCTGTTGGTGGGCGCTGCCACGGGCCTGCTGCGCACCGGCGACCAGTCGGTCTGGGAGCAGCTGCAGGGCCCGTTCACAGCGCTACCGGTCGCGATCTTCTCCTACGCTCGACAGCCGGGTGAGGAATTCCGCGCCCTCACCGCTGCGGCGTCCATCGTGCTGCTCGCCGCCGTCCTGGTGATGAACGCGGTTGCGATCTGGCTTCGCAATCGATACGAGAAGAAGTGGTAGCGAGAGCAGCGAGATGTCCGATGACGACGAACGACACCCAGACCGGGACGGGAGCCACACCAACCGTGAGCACGCATGACACGACGACGACCGAGCAGACCTCTGCGGAGGTCCGAACCAGTGAACCCTACGTCTTCCAGACGCGCGATCTCGCCGTCTACTACGGTGACTTCCGCGCCGTCCGCGACGTCGACCTCGACATCCGTCAGCACGAGATCACGGCGTTCATCGGCCCGTCCGGTTGCGGCAAGTCGACGGTGCTCCGGTGCTTCGACCGGATGAACGATCTCATCGAGATCGCTCGTGTGGAAGGGTCGGTGCTGTATCACGGTGTCGATCTGTACGGCTCGAACGTCGACCCCGTCGAGGTGCGGCGTCGGATCGGGATGGTGTTCCAGAAGCCCAATCCGTTCCCGAAGTCGATCTACGACAACCTCGCGTTCGGCCCGCGGCTCAGCGGTATCAAGAACAAGTCCGAACTGGACGACATCGTCGAGGAGTCCCTGAAGGCCGCGGCGTTGTGGGACGAGGTGAAGGACCGTCTCAAGGCGTCGGCGCTCGGACTCTCGGGCGGGCAGCAGCAGCGCTTGTGCATCGCTCGCTGTGTGGCGGTGAAACCGGACGTCATCTTGATGGACGAGCCGTGCTCGGCGCTCGACCCGATCGCGACGGCGCGCATCGAGGAGTTGATGAGGACGCTGATCGAGCAGTACACGATCCTGATCGTCACCCACAACATGCAACAAGCTGCGCGGGTGAGCGATCGCACCGCGTTCTTCGTGACCGAGGTGAACGAGGAGAGCGATCGACGGACCGGGGTGCTCGTGGAGTTCAACGAGACCGACAAGGTGTTCTCGAACCCCGACGACGACCGCACGGCTCAGTATGTGACGGGACGGTTCGGCTGATGGAGGACCAAGATCTCCGCGCGACGTTCCACAACGACATCGAGACCCTGCGCAACGAGGTCGCACGCCTCGGCGCCTCGGTGATCGAGCTCATCCCGCGGGTCACCGACATCCTCCTCGGCAGCGATCTGGAGGGCGCCGAGTACGTGCTGCGGGGCGACCGCGACATCGACGATCGCTCGCTCGAGATCGAGCACCAAGCGCTCAGCCTGCTCGCGACGCAGGCGCCGGTGGCGGCCGATCTCCGCCAGGTCGCCTCGATCATCAAGCTCGCGCCCGAGATCGAGCGCTCCGCCGACCTGTGCTGCAACATCTGCAAGGCCGCCCGGCGGGTCTACGGTCACGACCTCGACCCGAAGCTGCGTGGCGGCATCCAGCGGATGTCCGACCAGGCTCACCAGGAGTACCGGGAGGCGATCGAGGCGTACCTCGGCAACGACCCGGTGCGAGCGGCGGCGCTGCGCGACATGGACGACTACCTCGACGGCCTCCATGCGCAGTTCATCAGTCAGATCTTCGAGAGCCACGCCGGTGGCACGATCGACCTCCAGGTCGCGGTGCAGATGGCGGTCGTCGCCCGCTTCTACGAGCGCCTGGGCGACCACGCGGTCAACATCAGCCAGCGGGTCGTCTACATCGCGACCGGCACCCTCCCCGAGCACGACACGGCGACGCGGCGCCTGGAAGCCGAAGAGGCACAGCAGCCGGGCTGACCATGTGGTACGTGCTGATCGCCGCCGCTGCGTTGATCGGCTTCGTCGTCGGTCTCGTGGCCGCGCGCTCGCGGCGCGTGGCCGTGGCGATCGGCGATCCGCCCGGTGAACCCGTCCCCCCGGGACCGTCCGTGGAGGAGGTCGTGGCCGACCATCCCGTGGGGGTCGTCCTCGCGGGTGCCGACGGCCACGTCGTCTACCGCAACCGGGTCGCGGCGTCGCTCCAGGGCACGCACGTCGGCGTCATCGTGGCCAAGGCGGTCGACGGGCTGTTGGCCGAGGCGATCGGCGGGCGCGGGTGCGAGCAGGTGGTCGAGCTCTACGGGCCGCCGAAGGTGGTCGTCGAGGTGGTCGGTCGGCCCCTGCCGTCCGGAGGTGCGGTCGCGTTCATCGTCGACACCACCGAGCAGCGCCGCGTCGAGCAGGTGAGGACCGACTTCGTGGCCAACATCTCCCACGAGCTCAAGACCCCGATCGGGGCGCTCTCCGCGCTCGCCGAGACGCTCGTCGACGAGCCCGACGGCGAGGTCGTCCGACGCATCGTCGACCGGATGATCGGCGAGGCGCAACGAGCCAGCCGCACGGTCGACGACCTGATGGAACTGTCGTCGATCGAGATCGGCGGGGGGCTCGAGATCGACCGCGTGCGCGCGGTCGACGTGGCGCGCGAGGCGGTCGACCGCGTCGCCGCGCATGCCGTCCAGCGCAACATCCGCGTGACCGTGGTCGCGTCGGAGCGGGTCGCCCAGACCGTCGACATCGACACCGATCGGCGCCGGCTGGTGTCCGCGCTCGTCAACATCGTCGAGAACGCGATCAAGTACTCGCCGCCGGACAGCGACGTGAAGGTCGCCGTCGCGCGAACCGACGATCAGCCGATCCGGACGGTGACGATCTCGGTCTCGGACCAAGGCGTCGGGATCCCCCAGCGCGACCTCGACCGCATCTTCGAACGCTTCTACCGCGTCGACCGCGCCCGGAGCCGGGCGACGGGTGGCACCGGGCTGGGACTGGCGATCGTGCGCAACACGATGCACGCGCTCGGCGGCTCGGTGGAGGTCACGTCCGTCGAGGGCGAGGGGAGCACGTTCACCGTCTCCCTCCCCGAGGCGAGCACGGGGCGACAGCGCCCTGCGAGATCCACGAGCTCCGCCCCCGACGCGCGTCCCGGTCACGATCGGGGCGATCCGGCTCGCCCGCCACGAGTCCAACCCGAAGGAGTCACATGACCGAGCACACGATCCTGGTGGTCGAGGACGAGGCCAGCTTCGTCGACGCCCTGCAGATCGGCTTGACGCGCGAGGGGTTCCACGTCGAGATCGCCACCGACGGGATCGAGGCGATGGAGCGGTTTCACGCCGCCGAACCCGATCTCGTCCTGCTCGACGTCATGCTGCCCCGTGCGACGGGCATCGACGTCTGCCGGCAGATCCGGGCGACCAGCTCGGTCCCGATCATCATGCTGACGGCGAAGTCGAGCGAGATCGACACCGTCGTCGGTCTCGAGGTCGGAGCAGACGACTACGTCGCCAAGCCGTACCGGCTCCGCGAGCTCGTCGCCCGCATCCGGGCCCATCTCCGCAGGGCGTCGATGGACGCGACCGGTGAGCTCGGCCGGCCGAGCCCGGCGAGCATCCGCGTCGGTGGCGTCGAGCTCGACCCCGACGAGCACCGCGTCACGGTCGACGGCGACGAGGTGAGCCTGCCGCTCAAGGAGTTCGAGGTGCTCCACCTGCTGCTCGCGAACGCGGGGCGGGTGCTCACACGCGAGACCCTGATCGACCGCGTGTGGGGCAGCGACTACGTCGGCGACACCAAGACCCTCGACGTGCACATCAAGCGGTTGCGCTCCAAGATCGAGGTCGACCCGTCGCAACCGGCCCGGATCGTGACGATCCGTGGTCTCGGCTACAAGTACGAGCGGGCTGCGGCGGCCTGATCGGTGGCTGCCGGCTCGTCTGGCGTGCCCGGCCGGCCGGCGGTGGGCACGCCGTCGACGACGGCTTCGTGGATCGCGAGGAGATCGTCGGCGGTGTGATCCCACCCGAACTGCTCGGCGCGTGCCCGGCACCGGTCCCGCTGCTCGTCCCGGCTGCCGCTCAGCAGCGTCCGGATCGCGTCGGCGAAGCCCTCGCCGCTCATCGCCGCGACGGCGCCGGTGCCCGGCGTCACCAGCTCGGGCAGCGCCCCCGAACGGGGGACGACCACCGGGGTGCCGCTCGCGAGCATCTCGAGTGCGGCCAGCCCGAACGTCTCGTACGGCCCGGGCGCGACGGCGACGTCGGCATCGGCCATCGCCCGGGCCAGGGTCGTGCGGTCGCCGACGTGTCCGTGGAAGGTCATCGGGAGTCGGCGGGCAGCCGCCTCGAGCCGACGGCGCATCGCACCGTCGCCGTAGACGTCGAACCGGTGCCGGATCCCGCCGGCGAGCAACGCACGACTGGCCTCGACCAGGAGGCCGGGGTGCTTCTCGCCCGACAGTCGGACCGCCGAGACGATCAGCGGGCATCGAGCCCCCGGCTCCCCTGAAGAAGCAAGCCTGGCTTTCTTCGTCACGGGACGGAAGTCGTCGAGGTCGAAGCCGAGCGAGATCCGGCGGAGCCGGCCGGGTTCGATCAGCCCGTCGAACTCGCTCGCGGCGAACCCTGATGCGGCGACGACGGCATCGACGTGTCGTGCGATCCAGCGGTTGAACCGCACGACGCCACCGGCTCGCCCCGGGAGCCACCGGAGCCGCTGGCCCAGCACGGCGTCGAGACGTTCGTGCGAGATGAGGACCACTGCGGCGCCGGTCGCGCGGGCGCGGGTGGCGGGCCGCAGCAGGGTGCTCTTGTCCGACAGCTCGATGACGTCGGGTCGGAGATCCTCCAGGAGGGCGCCCACGAGCGCCGGTTCGACGATCATTCGGTAGCCGCCGAACCCCGGCACCAGCGGTGCCGCGATCCGGTACTCGGTGCGATGCGGCCGTTGCACGACGCCGGTCTGCGCGTCGGGGACGATCAGGCTGCAGCGGTGTCCGGCGAGCGCGTAGCGCATCGAGAGCTGATCGATAGCGGTCCGGATCCCACCCGAGGTCGGACCGTAGAAGTTGGCGAGCTGGCAGATGTGCACGGTCACGCCGCCCGAGGGGTGGATCGGCCGACGCCGGCCAGTCCAGTGGCGTCTTGGTAGTGGCCGACCAGCTCCGACATGATCGCCTCCCAGGGCCGTCGTGCGACGTCGGCCCGTGCCGCAGCGCCGAGCCGTCGGCGCTGCTCGGGCGAGCGCACGAGATCGTCGACGGCGCCGATCAGGCTCTCCGGGGCCTCGGGTGACCAGAAGTACCCGGTCCGACGGTGGTGGACGAGGTCGAGCGGGCCGCCCGCGCTCGGCGCGACCACGGCGCGGCCCGACGCCATGCTCTCCTGGAGCGTCTGGCAGAACGTCTCGTCGACTCCGGTGTGGACGAACACGTCGAGCGTGGCGTGGATCGCCGAGAGCTCGGTCCCCGTGCGGAAGCCGAGGAAGCGTGCCCCGGCGAGCTCGGCCTCCAGTCGACGCCGTTCGGGTCCGTCGCCGACCACCACCAGGCGGACGCCGTCGAGCTCTGCGAGCGGTGCGAGGCGCTCGACCTGCTTCTCGCGTGCGAGCCGCCCGATGTAGCCGACCACCACCTCGCCCCTCGGGGCCAGGAACCGGTGCAGATCGGCGCTCCGATGGTCGGGATGGAACCGGACGAGGTCGACGCCGCGCGCCCAGATCCTGACGTCGGGCACGCCCCGCGCCCGCAGCGTCCAGGCGACGGGTGACGACGGCGCGAGCGTGATGTCGGCGTGGGCGTGCACCCACGTCAGGTACGACCAGATGCCACCGCGCACCCGACCGAGCCCGTGCCTGGCCGCGAACCCGGCCAGATCGGTCTGGAAGACGGCGACGACCGGGATGCCGCGCCGGCGCGCCTGGCGGGCTGCCGCCGCGCCGAGGACCGTCGGCGCAGCGAGGTGCACCACGTCGGGACGGAAGGCCTCCAGTGTCTGCGCGATCTTCCGCGCCGGCAGGCCGATCCGCAGGTCCCCGCCGTACCGCGGGACGTCGACGGACGGGACGCGGACGACCGGCGTCGCGCCGACCCGGTCGTCGCCCGGACCCGGTGCGATGACGATCGCCTCGTGTCCGTGCCGCTCGAGGTGTTCGAGCGTGCGCAGCACCGAGTTGGTCACCCCGTTCGTCTGGGGCAGGAACGTCTCGGCGACGACCGCCACGCGCAACGCGGCGCTCGGTCGCGGATCGCTCATCGCGCACCCTCGGGGACGGGCGTGGACAGCCCGACCGTCGTCGCGGCACGGTGGCCGACCGGCTGGTCGATGTAGGCGATCGGGGCGAGCACGACGCCGACGACGATCGCGGCGAGCGCGATCCACGCGTGCCCGACCCGCCCGTCGGCCGCCGTCCCCACGGCGAGTGCGACCGCGGCGCCGCCGAAGTAGGCGAGGTTGTAGGCCGCGTCGTACAGGGAGAACACCCGCGCCCGCGCCGGGTCCGGGATCGCCATCTGGACGACGGCGTCGGTCGACACGCGCAGGTTCTGGAACGCGAAGAACGATGCCGTCGCCGCCGTCACCATCACGCCGACCGCGCCGGTCAGCGACGCCGCCGTCGTGGCGATGGCGATGAGCGAGAACGTGGCGAGGACGAGCCGGCGAACGCCGAGCCGCCTGGCCGTCCACGCCGCCGACATCGTGCCGGCGAACGATCCCACACCGGTGATCGCGAGCGCGGCGGCGTACCCGGACGCCTCGAGCCCGAGCCGGTTGGCGCCGACCAGCACCGTCGTCGCGAACAGCGCGCCGAGCAGGCTCCTGGCGCTCACCGCGATCGTCATCGCCCGGCGCGCCGGCCCCGACGTCCAGAGCCGGCGCAGCCCGCGCCACAGTTCGCGCGGCTCCGGCGTGATGCGCGGCCGGTCGCCGAGCGGCGAGCGGATCGTCGCGAACCCGCAGGCCGAAGCGAGCTGGCCGACGACCGCGACGGCGAGCACCGTCCCGGGCGACGTCTGGGCGCCGAGCGTGCCGACGATCGCGCCCGTACCGGTCGCGACCATGCCCACCAGGAGGGCTGCGGCGTCGGCGCGAACCAGGTCGTGGCCGGTGACGAGCGTGGGGAGCGCAGCGGCCCGCACGGTGTAGACGAGGCGTGCCAGCGACAGGAGCGCGGTGGCGGCGAGCAGCCCGATCGCCCGGCGCTCGTCGGCGACCGCGACCAGTGCGACGACCGTGACGACCGCGCGCGCGACGTTCGCGCCCACCAGGAGTCCCCGACGCGGGTACGCGTCGGCCACGACGCCCGACAGCGGTCCGGCGATCGCGTAGGGCAGCACCGCGACCCCGAGCGTGGCGAGCAGATCGGCCGGTTCGACCCCGTCACCGGATCCGAGCAGCGCGCCGGCGAGCACCATCGCGGTCATCGCGTCGGCGAACTGGCCGGTGCCCTGGCTGACGAGGAACCGCCGGATCACGGGGACGGGCCACGGCGATCCGGTCGGGCTCGGAACCGACGTCACGACGAGCTCGTCGCCAGTGGACGTCGCTCGGGGACGACGACTGCTGCAGGGATCGTCGAGTGGGGTGTCCGCCGCCAGGCCCGATAGCCGGTCGCGAAGAGCGCGCCGAACACGACGACCTTGAGCAGCAACCGGATCCCGGAGCCGGTCTCGAGCCGCTCGACGACGACGACCGTGGCGAGGGCCGCTGCGATCGCGAGCCCCACGCACGTCAGCCATGATCGCCACGCGAACGCGTCGCGGACCGGGACCTCGAGGACGGCGGCGATCTTCCGCAGGGCGACCAGCCATCCGATCCCCGACGCGATCACGGTCCCGAGCGACGCCCCGGTCATCCCGGCGACGTAGGCGCCGATCCCCGCGAGGACGATGTTGGCGGCGAGCGTGGCGGCTGCGACCTGCAGCAGGTCGCGCGTGCGGCCCGCCGCGCGCAGGAGCATGCCGTACTCGGCGACGCGGTGGAGGGTCACCAGGGTGAACAGCTGGAACGACAGCACACCCCGCTCGAACTCCGGCGTGAACACGAGGTGCAGCAGCTCGGGAGCGACGATGACGACCACCATCCCCACCGGGACGACGACGGCCGACATCGTCATCGTGAGGTGCAGCCAGTGGGTGCGCGCCGTGGCGATGTCGTCGTCCCGGAACGCGGCGACGAGCGCCGTGACGAGGGCGGCCCCGCCCGCGTACGGCAGGACCGCCAGGAGCGGGATCTCCTGGGCCGCCACCGCGTACACGCCGAAGTCGCCTGGTCGGAACGCCGCGACGAACCACTTGTCGGTCAGCCGGTTGAGCATCGCCACCGCCACCGTCAGCCCGAGCGGGAGCGAGTAGCTCAGCTGCGCCATCAGCGTCTTGACCGGGAGCGGGCGACCGGAGCCGAGCAGGTGCCGCACGACCACGAGGCCGATCAGCGACCGGAGCGCCCCGGCGACGCACAGCCCGGCCACCAGGCCCGGTACGCCGAGGCCCGCGGCGACCGGGACGATGGTCGCTGCCATGAAGATCGCCGTCCCGAGCAGATCCCAGACCGCAGCCGCCCCGTAGCGCTCCACGGCGATCAGCGCCATCGGGACGCACGCGGCGGGGAGCTCGAGTGCGATCGCGAGCCCGAGCGCCGGGATCTGGTCGGCATCGGCGAGGCGACCACCCGTCAGCGCAGGCGCTGCGACGACGAGTGCGAGTGCGATCGCGAGCCCGACGGCGGCGAGCAGACCCATCGTGCGCACGACGAGCGAGCGCTGCTCGGTGACGTCGACGCGCGGGAGGAAGAACACGATGCCGTGCTGCACGTTGAGCGAACCGATCGTGGTGCCGGCGAGGTAGATCGACAGCAGGAAGGCCGCGGCGTTCCAGCCGTCCGGATCGAGCATCCGGACCAGGACGATCGCGAGCACGAGCTGCGTCGACTTCACCGCCGCCTGGCCGATCGCGACCAGGCCGGTGTGCCGGGCGAACGACTGCGTTCCGTGTGCGCTCACCCAGCCACTCCCACACGAGTCGCGCGGCTCGTGCGGCGCGTCGCGACACGATCCGACGCCGCCGTCACCCGGCGTGCCTCGCGCCAGAACGGCGCGGGATGACGGCGTAGCCGCGGGTCGGTCTCGATCGCCGCGAGGAGCTCCCGGTGGTTGCTGGCGACGTAGTGGATCACCTGGGCCTCCTCCGGCAGCTCGATGGTGACGTCGTCGAACCACCTCCGGCTCTGCCCGGGCGGGATGGCGTAGAACCGCACCGGGTCGAGGCAGGTGACCAGGTCGGGTCGTGCCCGGGCCACGTCGTCGAGCAACGACGGTCCGAGGGCGAAGCGCGCCGCCGGGTTCGGGACCGATCCGACGCCGGCCAGCACCTCGGCGAGGAACGGGCTGCTCGCCGACGACCCGATGACCGCGTTGTTGACCTGTGGTCGCAGGCCCGGCCGCCACCGGTCGGCCAACCTGAGGCGGCCACCGGCGAGGTGCACGTCCGCCAGCTGCGCGCCGCGCGCGACCGCCCACGGGGCGGCGCCGACGACGTCGCGGACCCCGAGCTCGCGGGCGACGCGGCGGCGGTTGCACGACCAGACCATCTCGGTGCCCACGTACGGACCCGTGTGATCCGGGTCGTCGAGCGGCGCGACGACGATCGTGTCGGTGTCGAGGTAGACGCCACCGAACCGGTCGAGCAGAGCGAGGCGGACGAGGTTGCCGACCGCGGCCGGCGTGCCGTTCGTCCGCTCGAGCACGTCCAGCCATGGGTCGGGGCCACCCGGACAGTGCTCGAACACCGATCGCAGCGGCCAGCTCCGTCGTTCGAACTGCTCGAAGCGCTCGAGCGCACGCACGTGGCGTCCGTCGGGATGCGCGACGACGCTGTGGAGGGTGACCGTCGATGTCGGCATCGCGACGATCGCCGACTCGATCGCGAGCCGTGCGAACCACGGCAGGCGGTCGCCGATCCAGATCAGGTGGACGCGTGGGCGGGGGGAGGCCACGGGTCTTCATCGTGGTCGAACGAGGTGAACGACACGTGTGTCGTTTGGGTCGTGAACCTTGCGGTTCGACGATCATCTGGTGGCCATACGGCGGCGTCCGGGTTGCGCTGCTCTACCATCTGCCCGTGACCGGCTCGGCCACGTCTCCCGTCCCGACACGTCACTGGTCGAGGTTCCAGCGGTTGTCGCTCACGCACGCGCTGATGACCGCCGGGGAGGCGGCGATGGTCGTCGCGCTGGCCGACTCGTTCTTCTTCGACGTCGACCCCAACGCAGCACGGTCGCGACTGCTCGCGTTCCTCCTCGCGACCTTCGCGCCGTTCCTGGTGGTCGCCCCGCTGATCGGTCCGGCGATCGACCGCGTCAGCGGAGGTCGCCGCTTCATGGTGATCGCCACCGCGTCAGCGCGGATGGTCGTCCAGGTGACGATGGTGTTCTTCGTCGACGGGTGGGTGCTGTTCCCGCTCGTGTTCGCAGCGCTCGTGCTCCAGAAGACCTACATCGTCTCGAAGTCGGCGCTCGTCCCCAGCGTCGTGTCGAGCGAGCGCGAGCTCGTGGAGGCGAACTCGAAGCTCGGGGTGATCGCCGGGTTGTCCGGCACCGCCGCCGTCGCCCCGGCCGCCGTGCTGCAGGTCACGATCGGGGCCCCTGCGACGTTGGTCTACAGCGCCGGGCTGTTCGCCGGCGCGGTCGTGGCCGGGCTCGAGCTTCCCAACGATCGCGGGAGCGGTCTTGATCGGGGGAGGGCCGCCGACCGTCCGCGTCGTGGCCCTCGCGTGCAGGTCGCGGCCCTCGAACCGCACCAGGCCCGGCTCT
The DNA here is from genome assembly GCA_965601765.1 of uncultured Ilumatobacter sp. Lineage (GTDB taxonomy): Bacteria > Actinomycetota > Acidimicrobiia > Acidimicrobiales > Ilumatobacteraceae > Ilumatobacter. Next base: position 28,390 of record CBFCWS010000002.1, read on the forward strand.
ACCTGGCGTCGGCCGCGATGACCGTCGTGCGGGCCATGGTCGGCTTCATGCTGTTCCACCTGGCGTTCTGGTATCGCGGCCGGCCCGACGAACGGACGCTGCTCGCGGTCGCCGTGGCGGCAGCGGCCCTCGCGACGCTGGCAGGCAACTCGATCGCGCCCCGGCTCCGCCGGCTGTTGCCCGAGGAGCGCATGCTCGTCGTCGCCCTCGCGCTCCCGGCGGTCGCGGGGCTCGCGGCCGGATTCGCCGTCGGACCGCAGTTCGGCGTCGTCGTCGCCGTGGTGGTCAACTTCTCGGCTGCGATCGCGCGGCTGTCGTTCGAGAGCATCGTCCAGCGCGACGGCGATCCGGACGACCGCGGGGCCGACTTCGCGCGGTTCGAGACGCGCTTCCAGCTCGGGTGGGTGATCGGCGCCGTGCTCCCCGTCGCGCTCGAAATCCCCGGTCGGCTCGGGTTGTTGCTGGTGGGGGCGGTCTCGGCGGTGACCCTCGTGAACTACGTGGTGGGCGTCACTCGCCCGTGATGCGGGCGACCCAGAGTCCGGGCGCCTCGATCTCGCTCGGGGTCGGCAGCGCGCCCGGTCGGCGGATCAGCACCCCGAGCTCGTGCTCGCCGACCCGGTCGACCACCCCTTGGACGAATGCCTTGCCGCGCCGCACCTGATCGTCGCCGACGCGGATCCCGAGCAGGCGCTCGACGAACATGTCGTCGGGGCTGGGTTCGTGGCGCTGACGCCGAACCGCCTCGGCGATGCGCAGCGCCTCGCCGCCGACCAGTCGCGCGGCGACGGCGTCGACGACCCAGTCGGTGTAGCCGACCACCGCTGCGACGGCGGCGTCGAGACGAGGCTGGAGCTCGAGCTGCTCGGGCGATCGGACGGCGCCGAGCAGCATCTCCGGATCGTTGAAGATCTGCTGGAACGCCGCCATCGGATCGTCGTCGCCGGCGAGGATGTCCATCGAGCCCAACGACTCGGTGAGGGCCTCGGGGTCGGGCCGGAAGCCGCTCACGTGACGACGGACGAGTGCGGCGACGCCCTCGCGGACGTCGGGCACGCCGAACAGCTGGCGCCCGGTCAGCTCGTGGGCGAGCACCCACAACCGCATCTGCTCGATCTCGATGTCCCAGTCGGTCGCGAACTGCTCGATGTTGGCGGCGACGAGGAGCAGGCGATCGTGCGGCCGCGGGATCGGCAGGTCGTGGACGCCGAACACCCGGCGCGACAGCTGCCCCACCATCGACCCGACCGACATGCCCATCATCGCCGGGCCCATCATCGACGACAGCCCCGCCATCATGTTCATCATCGGATCGGCCGTCGCGTCGGTCGCGCCCGGGGCGTCGGGTCGCTGCCCGAGCGACGTCGCGAGGTCGATGAGCAGCGGCCGGTAGTCGTCGAGGGTGAGTGCCGCCCACTGGGAGCGATTGACCAGTTCGGGCTCGTCGTCGGTGACGTCGGCGCCGGTCACGTCGCCGACGTGGAGCGCCGCGATCCGGGCGAGCTCGGCGTACGCGATGCGAACCGCGGGATCGACGTTCGTCTCCGGCCGGCCCTCCGTGGCGCCGAGCAGCGCGAACTGGCGGGCGGCGTCCCAGTTGAGCGGACCCTGTCCCTGCAGGGCTCGCGCCATCTCGGCGAACATCGGCATCCCCGCGAACGGGTTGACCGGCTCGCCGTCGCCGGCGTCGCTCGGCTCGGGGTGCTCGCCATCGGCCATGGGTCGATGCTAACGGGGTCGACGACCCGTGCGGATGGGCGCGTTCGCTCGCCGGCCGTCCCGGGGGTAGCGTCACGCCACGTGGCAAGCCGCACCGACGATCTCCTGACGGTGGTCGTCAGGGGTCGGTCGACGGGTCTCGGGCGGCGGGTGCTCGCCGAGCTGGCGCGGCGCCCGGGGATCGAGGTCCTGCCGACCGACGACCACGATGGCCGGGTCGACGTCATCGTCGACGTCGTCCTGGCCGATCACGACCGCTTGTCCGGGCGTCAGGAGAGCGTGACCGCGCAGGCGGTGAGCCTGCTCGAGGATGCCGGCGCCCGGCGGGCGCGGGCGCTCGTCGTCGTGTCGTCGGCGATGGTGTACGGGGCGCTCGCGAACAACCCGATCCCGCTCACCGAGGCCGCCGTGCTCCGACCCGACCCGAGGTTCGTCTACGCCCGGCAGCTCGCCGCCGCCGAGGCCGCGATCGAGGCGTGGCGGGTGGCGTCGAGAGATCGGCGCGTGGCGATGCTCCGACCGTCGATCCCCATCGCGGCGGGGGAGACCTCGAAGCTCGCCGACCGGCTCACCGCCGGCTTCGGCATGCGGTTCGGTGACAGCGACCCCGGTGCCCAGTTCGTCCACCTGGACGACCTCGCGGCCGCCGTCGCGATCGCCGTCGAGCGTTCGCTCGACGGCGTGTTCAACGTCGCACCCGACGGGAGCATCCCCGGTGAGCGTGTGCGGGCTCTGTCGGGCCGGACGTGGCGGCTGCCGTTGCCGGGGATCGCGGCCGACATCGCCGATCGCGTCCGCTTCCGGTTGCGGCGCGGCGTCGCACCCGGATTCCGGGCCTACACCCGCGAACCGTGGATCGTCGCCAACGACCGGCTCCGCGCCGAGGGCTGGGAACCCAGGGTCACCAACGAGCAGGCGTACGTCGAGGGGACCGAGGCGCCGCGGTGGACGACGATCTCGCCGCAGCGGCGTCAGGAGTTCGCACTCGGCCTGATGGCTGCGCTGATCGCCGGTTCGTCGATCACGATCCTGTTCGCCACCGTTCGCCGCGTCGGCCGGCTCCGTCGTCGCTGACGTCGTACCCGCCGTCGTCGTCGCCGACGTCGCCACGGTCGGTCGCGTCGTCGCTGTCGTCGCTGTCGTCGCTGTCGTCGTCACGGTCGCCGACGTCGCCGTCGTCGTCCTGGTCGTCGTGGACGTCGTGGTCGTCGTCATCGGTGGCGTCGTCGTCCCCGACGTGCGCTCCGACGAGGGGGAGGTAGACGAGCTTGCCCCGGTGGTCCGCGCACACGCCGACGACGGCGCCGTCCGCGTCGGTGACGACCGCGACCGCCGGCGGCTCGCCGACCGCCGCGAGCTCCGCGTAGGTCGTCTCGATCGTGTGGTGATCGCTCGCCACGAAGACGGTGTCGGCCGGCGCAGGGAGGCGGTCCGCGAGCCGGCTGCCCGCGGCCGGGTCGACGGCGACGAGGGCGACGACATCCGTGCTGGCGACGGTGAGCGCCGTGCGGACGTCACCCGCCGGCATCTTCACCTCGACCGGCGTGTGTCGCTCGAGACCGTCCGCGCCGCCTGCTTCGGTGGCGACCAGCGCGTAGCCGGTGTTCCCGATCGGGTCGGCGTCCGGCCCGGAGGACGGCGGGGACGACGTCGTGCTCGTCGCGGCTGCCGGCAGCGCCCGCGCGACCGTCGTGAACGTCGTGTGCGACGGTCGGACGAGGTCGGTGGTCGGTGCCGACATGAGTGCGGTCGAGGGGGCTGCGACGGCCGGCCCGGTGCCTGGCGCGACGAGGGCCCCGGTGGTGGGCGTCGGCGCTGCGCGGAGCGCCGCGAGCGACGTGGCGCTCGAAGCCGGACGGTCCAGGGTCTCGGGAGACGCGAGCTGCACCGGAGCGTCCAGCCGGTCCGGCGTGAGCGTGAGCACGGTGAGCCCGATCGCGAGCAACCCGAGCGTCCCGCCGGCGAGTGCGATGGCGCGCACCGAGCCCGATCCGGACTCGGTCTGGACGACTCGCCGCTCCTCGGCGGCGATCTCCGATGGGTGTCGCCAGGAACGCTCGTGTGGGGGAAGCGGGCCGGACTCCACGAAGGCGAGATCGTAGCGACAACGCAACGGGGGCGGGCGTCGCGCGAGCGGGGCCACCGCTACGATGCGCTTCGTGCAACGACCTGCCGACGGCGACGACTGGCTCGGTGTGACGAGCGAGACGCTCCCGATCGGCGACATCCACGACTGGTGCGTCAAGCCCGACTGTGGCGCGGTCGTCCTCTTCTCCGGCACGGTGCGCGATCACGCCGAGGGTCGCCGAGGTGTCGAAGCCCTCGAGTACGAGGCGTACGACGAGATGGTCGTGCCCAAGTTCGCCGAGATCGCAGCCGAGGCGCGTCGTCGCTGGCCCGGCCTCGGACGTATCTGCCTCGTGCATCGGATCGGTCGCCTCACGCTCGGCGAGAGCTCGGTCGTGGCGTGCGTCAGCGCGCCCCACCGCCCGGAAGCGTTCGTGGCGGCGCGCTATGCGATCGACGCGCTCAAGGCGGCGGCGCCGATCTGGAAGCGTGAGGTGTGGTCGGACGGCACGGATTGGGGCACGGGAGCGGCGGTTCCGGTCGATCCCCGCACGGTCGCGTCCACCGAAAGCACCACGCCCTGATGCCGAGCTGGATGGTCGTCGTCCTCGCGGTCGTGGCGCTCGCCGTCGTCGTCGTGCTCGTCCTCGGGCGTCAGCGTCGAAGCGACGGCGTCGAGTCGTTCCGCCGCCAGATCGACGCGCTCGGCCCGGAGGCGAGGCGAGGCGTCGTCGACCAGGTCAACCAGGCGGTCGACAGCGACACCGACCCCGCCGAGTCCGACGAGACCGACACGTCCCGCCGCTGGCGGATCGTACGGCGAGACGCCGACGACCCGGCGACGGGTCAGAGCGGCGGGACGGCGGCCGACCGGGGTCGCGACACCACCGGGGACGCCGCAGGCGACGACGAGAGCGGGCCGGCCGATGGCCCGTGACCTCGCGATCGACCTCGGGACGGCCAACACCCTCGTCTACATGAAGGGTCGCGGCATCGTCCTGAACGAGCCCTCGGTCATCGCGCTCAACCGGCAGACCGGCGAGGTCCTCGCCACGGGGCGGGAGGCGTGGCAGATGATCGGCCGCACGCCCGGCTACATCGTGGCTGTCCGACCGCTGCGGGGTGGCGCGATCACCGACTTCGAGATCACCGAGCGCATGATCCGGCTGTTGCTCCAGCGGGTCGGGGTCAGCCGCTTCACCCGGCCGAAGGTCGTGATCTGCGTGCCTTCGGCGATCACCGAGGTGGAACGCCGGGCGGTCACCGATGCCGCTCGGCGGGCCGGGGCAGCCGACGCGAACCTGATCGAGCAGCCGATGGCCGCTGCGATCGGGGCCGATCTGCCGATCGACGAACCCGTCGGCAACATGGTGATCGACATCGGCGGCGGGACCAGTGAGACCGCCGTGATCAGCCTCGGCGGCGTCGTGGCGCTCGAGGCCGTCCGCGTCGGCTCGTTCGACATCGACGCCGCGATCCAGAACTACATCCGTCGCGAGCACGGCATCGCCGTCGGGGAGCGCACCGCCGAGGAGATCAAGATGGCGATCGGCTCGGCCGATCCGACCGACGACGAGGCCCAGGCCGAGGTCCGCGGGCGCGACCTGATGACCGGCCTGCCCAAGACGGTGATCCTCACGCCCGAGGAGGTCCGGTACGCGATCGAGGACGTCGTGTCGTCGATCGTCGCGTCGGTGGTGCGGTGCCT
>CBFCWS010000003.1:0-32616 GCA_965601765.1 uncultured Ilumatobacter sp.
TCCAGGAGGGCAACCTCGGCCTCGAGCACGCCGTCGACAAGTTCGACTGGCGCCGTGGCTTCAAGTTCTCGACCTACGCCACGTTCTGGATTCGCCAGGCGATCGGCCGGGCGCTCGACCAGAAGGCGAGCCTCATCCGCATCCCCGGCGACCGCTCCGCCAGCCTCCGCGCCGCGCTGCGCCAGGCCTCCGGTGACGGCGAGACCCTCGACCAGCACAACGCCGAGCTGCACCGTCTCACGACGCCGGTCAGCCTCGACAAGACGGTCGGTGACGACGGCGACGCCACCCTCGGCGACCTCATGGCCAACGGCGACGACACCCCCGAAGACGCCGTCATGACCCTCGTCGACTCCGACCTGCTCGACGAGCTGCTCGGCACGCTCGACGCTCGCGCCCGCTACGCCGTCGAGGCCCGCTTCGGCCTCCTCGACGGGGAGCGCAAGAGCTTCCGCGAGGTCGGCGAGAGCCTCGGCGTGACCGCCGAAGCCGCCCGCCGCCTCGTGAGCCGCGCCGTCGCCGGCCTCCGCGACGACGCCGAACGCATCCTCGCCGTCTGAGTCCGCCGCTGGCGGCGTTGCCGTCGGCCGCTCGCTGACCTCGGTCAGCTCGGGCGCTCGGCTGCCTTGTCACCGACGAACTCAGACCGGCGAGGCGACAGAAGAAGCACTGGCGAGATGCCGGTCGGAGAGATCCGACCGGCATCTTCGCGTCCGGGACGCTGACACCACGGTGACATCTCGGCGGCTGGCCCCGACGGTGCGCCGGTAGCATTCCCCACCGTGTCGAAGGACTGGACTCCGCAGTCGTGGCGTGACAAGCCGATCCGCCAGCAGCCGCACTGGCCGGATGCCGACGATCTCGATCGCGCCCTGAAGGAGATCCGGGGGTACCCACCGCTCGTGTTCGCCGGCGAGGCCCGCTCGTTGCAGTCCGGGCTTGCGCAGGTGGCCGCCGGGAACGCCTTCCTCCTGCAGGCCGGCGACTGCGCCGAGAGCTTCGAGGAGTTCTCCGCCGACAACATCCGCGAGAAGCTCAAGGTCATCCTGCAGATGGCGATCGTGCTGACGTACTCCGCCGGCGTTCCGGTGATGAAGGTCGGGCGGATCGCCGGCCAGTTCGCCAAGCCGCGCTCGTCCGACGTCGAGCGCATCGGCGAGACCGAGATCCCGTCCTTCCGCGGCCACATCGTCAACGGCGAGGGCCCGACCGAGTCGGCGCGGGTCCCCTCCCCCGAACGGCTCGTGCAGGCCTACCACCAGTCGGCGTCCACGCTCAACCTGCTGCGGGCCTTCACGAAGGGCGGCTTCGCTGCGCTCGACCGGGTCCAGTCGTGGAACCAGGAGTTCGTCACCTCGAGCCCCGCCGGCCGGCGCTACGAGCAGCTCGCCACCGAGATCGACCGGGCGCTTCGGTTCATGCGCGCGACCGGGATGGACACCGAGACGATGAGCGCGATGCGCGAGGTCGACGTGTGGACGAGCCACGAGGCGCTCCTGCTGTCGTACGAGGAAGCGCTCACGCGGCGCGACTCCACGACCGGCGGCTGGTACGACTGCTCGGCACACATGCTGTGGATCGGCGAACGGACGCGCCACCTCGACGGTGCCCACGTGGAGTTCCTGCGTGGCGTCGGCAACCCGATCGGATGCAAGATCGGACCGACGACGACCGGCGAAGAGGTGATCGCGCTCTGCGAGGCGCTCAACCCCGCCCGTGTTCCGGGGCGGTTGACGCTGATCAGCCGCATGGGCGTCGACCGGGTCACCGATGCGCTCCGCCCGCTGCTCCGGGCCGTCCGCGACGCCGGCCACCCGGTCGTGTGGGCATGCGACCCGATGCACGGCAACACCTACACCAGCGCCGGCGGCCGCAAGACGCGACACTTCGAATCGATCGTCGGCGAGATCGAGGGGTTCGTCGCCGCCCACCGCATCGAGCGCACCTGGCCCGGCGGCATCCACGTCGAGCTCACCGGCGAAGACGTCACGGAGTGCCTCGGCGGCGGCCACGAGGTGCGCGACGACGACCTCGACCACCGCTACGAGACCGTCTGCGATCCCCGCCTCAACGCCCGCCAGTCGATCGACCTCGCCTTCCGGACCGCCGAGCTCATCCGCGGCGCGACCACCACCGACGGCTGACGAGACCGCACCGGTCATCCGGATCGAGACGATGACCGCCGGCATCTTCGACCAGCTCGAGACGTGGCCGGTCGACCGCGTCGCCGCCGCGATCGTCACCGACGAGGGCGTGCGCACCACCGGCGACCCCGGGCACACGTTCCGCATCGCGTCGCTGACCAAGCCGATGGCGGCGTGGGCCGTGCTGATCGCGGTCGAGGAGGGCGTCGTCGATCTCGACGGACCTCTCCGGCACGTCGAGGCACCCGACGGCGCGACGATGCGCCACCTGCTCAGCCACGCCGCCGGGTTCCCGTTCGAGGGCCCCGCGATCTCGCCGATCGAGCGCAGCCGCATGTACTCGAACACCGGGTTCGAGCGCGCCGCGGACGAGGTCGCCGCAGCGGCCGCGATGCCCTTCGCCGACTACCTCCACGCCGCGGTGTTCGAGCCGCTCGAGATGGACGGTGCCGAGCTGCGCGGCTCGCCCGCCCACGATGTCCGCGCCACCATCGTCGACGTCGCCCGCTTCCTCATCGAGCTGCGCGCACCCCGGCTGCTCGCTGCGAGCACCCACGCGGACGCGATCCGACCGCAGTACCCCGCGCTCGGCGGTATCGTTCCGGGTGTGGGCCGTTTCGACCCATGCCCGTGGGGACTGGGCGTGGAGATCAAGGGTGAGAAGTCACCCCACTGGATGGGTGCCACCAACTCGCGTGCGGCCCACGGCCACTTCGGCGGGAGCGGCACGATGATGTGGGCCGACCCCGAGATCGGCGCCGGCGTCGCAGCCGCGGCGCTCACCGATCGGCCCTTCGACGAGTGGGCCGACGAGGCGCTCCGGGCGTGGCCGGCGTGGTCCGACGCCGTCGTACACGAGGCCGGGATCACCGACTGATGTTCCAGCCCGGCGATCGAGTGCGGTGGGACACCATCGACGACGACGGGTTCCCCATCGTCAGGTACGGCTTCGTCGGCGGGTGCAACGGGAACGGCACGCGCGTGTGCGTCATGTTCGACAGCGACCTGAAGGGTGACACGGTGATCGAGTTCGACCAGCTCGCGCCGGTGACGATCCTCAACGTCGAGCTCCGGCTCGACGGCTGCGACCTCCTCGACGATCCGTCCCTGCGCCAGGGACTCGTGAACCTGTGGTCGGCCGAGGCCGACCAGGCCGGGCTGCAGATCCGGTCGGTCTCGCACCTCGGCACCGGCGTGCGTGACGCCAACGGGCACGGCTTCGCCCTCGCCGAGATCACCTCGGGCGGCTGCCGGTACGTGCTGCGCGCCGTCCCCGATCCGGCGCACGGCACCGTGAAGGTGCGAGCCGACGTCCCCCGCCGCTGGGAGACCTGACGCCCCGCACCTCCGGTGGCACCGCGTCACGATCACCGCACGCACCGCCCTCCCAACGCGGAGCTGCGCCACCAGCTCGCTGAGCTGCAGGCCGTTCGCCGGCCCGCAAGGCGCGACGAGCCGAGCTGACTTCGGTCAGCGAGCAGCGAGGCGGAACGCAGGCTGCCCACCCCGGCACCGACGACCTCGCACACATGGCCAGCGCAACGCCGGGCTGCGTCAGAGGCTTCTGTCGGGAGATCGGACCGTTCGCTCGCAAGGCAGCCGAGGCCCGAGTTGACTTCGGTCAGCGAGCGGCCGACGGCAACGCCGCGAGCGGACGATCCGGCTCACGACAGGCGTTGGATGATCATGGCCATGCCCTGCCCGCCACCGACGCACATCGTCTCGAGGCCGAACTCCTTGTCGGCGTCCTGGAGGCCGTGGATCAGTGTCGTCATGATGCGGGCGCCGGTCATGCCGAACGGGTGACCGAGCGCGATCGAGCCCCCGTTCGGGTTGAGCTTGTCGCGGTCGATGCCGAGGTGCTTCGCCGACGGCAGCACCTGGGCAGCGAACGCCTCGTTGATCTCGACGATGTCGATGTCGTCGATCGTCATCCCGGCCCGTTCCATCGCCTGGCGCGACGCATCGATCGGACCGAGGCCCATGATCTCCGGGTTGAGCGCGCTCAGCCCCGTCGACACGATGCGGGCCAGCGGGGTCAGGCCGAGCTCGGCGGCCTTGGTGTCGCTCATCACCATCACGGCAGCGGCGCCGTCGTTGAGCGGACACGCATTGCCGGCCGTGACCGTCCCGTCGGGTCGGAAGACCGTCTTGAGACCGGCGAGCGCCTCGACGGTCGTCCCCGGTCGCGGGCCGTCGTCGACCGACACGACGCTTCCGTCGGGCAGGGTCAACGGGGTGATCTCGTCCTCCCAGAACCCGTTCTCGGTGTTGGCGACGGCGCGCTGCTGGCTACGAGCGGCCCATTCGTCCATCTCCTCGCGGGTCACGCCCTCGGTCTGGGCCACGTTCTCGGCGGTCTGACCCATGGCGATGTAGACGTCCGGCAGACCCTCGGCCGGCTCCCACGTCGGTGCCCCACCCTCGGCGCGCTCCGCGGTGCGGGCGCCGGCCTCGGAGAAGACGGCGTTGGGCGCGGTGTCGGAGGCACCGTTGCCGTAGCGGCTCACCGCCTCGACGCCGGCGGAGATGAAGCAGTCGCCCTCGCCCGCCTTGATCGCGTGGGCGGCCATGCGGATCGTCTGGAGGCTCGACGAGCAGTAGCGGTTGACCGTCACGCCCGGCACGTCGTCGAGTCCGGCGAGGATCGCCACCACGCGACCCACGTTGAAGCCGGCTTCACCGGCGGGCTGTCCGTTGCCCATGATCAGGTCTTCGACGTCGGTGGGCTGGACCTCCGGCACCTTCTTCATCAACGCCTGCACGATCTGCGCCGCCATGTCGTCGGGTCGGATGTCGACCAGCGACCCCTTGACGGCGCGTCCGATCGGGCTGCGGGCGGTCGCGACGATCACTGCTTCAGTCATGCGACCAGCGTAGTTACCGGCGGGTAAGAAACGTCAAGCGGGCATCACACGCTCACCGCGAGTCGACGACCTGGAATCGCTCGGCGGACGAGCCGTCGGGCAAGCCGGCTTCGGCGGCGATCTGCTGGAACCACTCCCGGACCCTCGACTCCATCGCGTCGGGGTCGGGGTGCTGGCTCTCGTGGCATCGCAGGGCGCGGATCTTGCGCTCGACGTTGCCGGTGATGTCGACGGTGTCGGTCGGTTCGGGTCCGAGGGTGATCCACATCTCGGCCACCTTCCACGGCTCGAGACCCGAGGTCAGCAGCTCCGGGAACGCGAACGGGTTGCGGGCGTCGGGGTACACGGCCGCCCACGTGGCCTGGCCTGTCGCGACGTGGTCGGCGTGGCTGCCGTACACCGAGCCGAGGTTGATCAGCGGCGACTGGGTGATCACCACCCGCGGGCGGACCTGGCGGATCACCCGGGCGATCTCGTGGCGCAGCTCCATCCCGAACTGCACCTCCCCGTCCATGTGGCCGAGGAACACCAGCTCGGTCACACCGACCTCGGCGGCCGCCTTGGTCTGCTCCTCGCGCCGGATGCGCGCCATCTCCGGCCGCGCGATCGAGTCGTCGAACCCACCCGCCTGTCCGTCGGTGACCAGGCAGTACGTGACCTCGACGCCGGCGTCGGTGAGGTTCGCAACGGTGCCGGCCGCTCCGAAGTCGACATCGTCGGGGTGGGCGGTCACCACGAGGGCCCGCTCGATCTCGGCAGCGCTCAACACGTGGACCAGACTAGGCCCGACCTACCCTGCGGCCATGTCCGAGAGTGCCCCCGCCGACCGCACGTTCGCGACGAGATCGACGCCCGGTCTCGCACCACCGACCGGCCTGCCCGACATCTCGCGCATCGAGTGGTGGAAGGGCGGCCAGGACGACCGCGTCGACGCCTTCGCCCAGATCCGTGCCACGCCCGGCCTGCCGAAGTACCCCGAGCGGGTCATCGAGGGCAACCCGCTGGAGCCGGGCCCCGGCTACTACGTCGTGACGCGCCACGCCGACGTCTGGCAGGCGAGTCGCAACCCGCAGCTGTTCTGCAACGGCCGGGGCGGCTTCATGATCGGCGACATGGAGAACGAGATGGCCGAGTTCTACGGGTCGATCCTCGCGATGGACGACCCCCAGCACTTCCGGCTCCGTTCGATCGTCTCCAAGGGCTTCACACCCCGCCACATCGGCGCCGTCGGCGAGCAGATCGAGCGGGTCGCCGCCCGACTCGTCGACCGGATGATCGAGGAGCACCCCGATCGCAGCGCCGACTTCGTCGAGGTCTTCTCGGCGCCGTTCCCGCTCGAGATCATCTGCTCGATGATGGGCATCCCGCCGAGCGACAACCAGCAGATCCTCGAGTGGACCAACACGATCCTCGGTCTCGGCGATCCCGAGTTCGTCACGTCGTACGAGGACCTCGTCAACGTGGGCATCGCGATCTTCAGCTACGCCCAGGCGCTCGGGGAGGACCGGCGGACGACGCCGCGCGACGACATCACGACCGCACTCATGCACGCGGAGGTCGACGGGGAACGGCTGACGGCCCAGGAGTTCGGAGCGTTCTTCATCCTCCTCGTCACCGCCGGCAACGAGACGACACGCAACGCGATCAGCCACGCGCTCAAGGCGCTGACCGACCACCCGGACCAGCGCGCGACCTGGTTCGGCGACTACGAACGGCACGCCAAGACCGCCGTCGAGGAGATCGTCCGGTGGGCCTCACCGGTGATCCACTTCCGTCGCACCGTCACCGCCGACACCGAGCTCGGCGGACAGCAGCTGCACGAGGGCGACAAGGTCATCCTCGTCTACGAGTCGGCGAACCGCGATCCCGAGGTGTACCCCGACCCCAACACCTTCGACCTGACCCGGCCGACCAACCCGGCCCAGGTCGGCTTCGGGGCGGGCGGCCCCCACTTCTGCCTCGGCGCCAACCTGGCTCGGCGGGAGATCACGGTCGCGTTCGACGAGATCCGTCGGCGCCTGCCCGATCTCCGCGTCACCGGTGAGCCCGACCACCTCCAGAGCAGCTTCATCAACGGGATCAAGCGGCTTCCCTGCGCCTGGTGACCCGAACAGCGTCGTCATCCGGCTGCCTCGCGCCGGACCTCGTCGACCGCCTCGTCGAACGCCTCGTCGAACACGGCTTCGAACGCCTCGTCGAGGGTGACCGCGAGCTCGTCGAACGTCAAGAGCCCGAGCATCCAGGCGGTGATCGTCCCCCAGTAGAGCGTCGTCCCGACGTCGAGCGGCATCACGTCGGAAGCGTCAAGCACCAGGTCCCGCGCGGCGTGAAGGGTCACCACGAGCGCTCGCGTGAACTCGTCGGGGTACACCTCGGTCGAGATCGAGATCTTCGGCGACAGATACCCGCCTTCCGCCGCCCACACCGCACCGGCGTCCGCGCCGGCGAGATAGGTCATCAGCGCCGAGACGGCGGGGTCGTCGTCGAACTGCACGGCGAGATCGACGCCGACGACGAGCGGCGGCGTGGACGCTGACGTCTCGGCCGGCAGCAGGAACACGTCGACGTCACCGCCCGGTCCGACCACGGATCCGGTCGGGAGCCAGCTCTGGGCGAAGTCGGCCTGCTTGACCATCGCACACGTCGGCTCGCCGGCGAGCAACCCGTCGAACACGTCGTCGACCGGTGTCTGCGCGGCTGCGACGGGTCCGCCGGCGAGATGCCCGGTGGCCGTCACCAACGACGAGAACTCGGTGAACGCAGCCTCGATCGACGGCGACGCGAACGGCACCGCGCCCGACGCCCAGTCGAGATACGTCTCCGTGCCGGCGCGTCGAACGACGAGATCCTCGACCCAGTCGGTCGCCGGCCAGCCCGTGGCGCCGCCGGCGTTGACCGCGAGGCACCAGGGGTCGATGTCGGGCTGGTCGACGATGTCGTCGACCAGACTCGTGAGCTCGTCGGACGTGGTCGGCACCGCCCAGCCCCGCTCGTCGAAGACATCGGGCCGGTACCAGACGAGGCTCTTGACGCTGATCCGCACCGGGAGCCCGACCAGCTCCCCGTCGACACGGCCGAGGTCACGGGCCCCGGGGGCATAGTGGTCGGAGATCGCCGATTCCACGTCGTCGCCGAGCGTCACCAGGTGGTCGGCATCGGTCAGCTCCGCGACCAGACCTGGTTGCGGCACGATGGCGATGCTCGGCGGATCGTTGCCCTCGCCGAGCCGGTTCTGCAGGTCGGACACGAAGTCGGTCGAGCCGGTGTACCGCACGTCGATCCCGGTCGCCGCCTCGAACGGGGCCAGCATCGACGCCGTGAAGCGGTCGGCCTCGGTGTCACGGTACGGTCCGAACAACGTGATCGTCGGCGCCGGCTCGTCGACCTCGGTCGGGCCGCCGCAGGCCACCACCGACATCGCCGCGACCAACGACGACGCTGCCAACCGCCTGCTCAACGAACCGAGACCTCGAACACGTCGTCGCGCTCGTACAGCAGCCGCAGGTCGACGGCACCACCGAAGCGGTCCTGGATGCGTTCGGCCAGGCGCCAGGCCGGCGGCGCCGGGTTCGGCCCCGAGACGAGCAGTTCCACGGTGCCGGTGCCGCCCGCGGAGCTCGCGTCCATCTCGACGACGCGAGCCGCTCCGTCCCAGTCCTGCACGGCGGCGACGACTGCGCGCCGGAGCTGTGCGTCCGCCAGCGCCGACTGCGTGTGGAACGTCAGCGGCACCGCGACCGCGATGACCGCACCGACGGTGATCATGAACCGACGTGCGAGCGCCCGGCGCGTCGAGACGCCGGGTCGGAAGCCGACGGCGATCAGCATCATCGACACCGTGAAGATGATCGCGGCGAGGTTCGTCAGGAACAGCAACATCGCGTTCCAGCTCTCGGACGCGAACCCCAGGTGCCAGGTGATCCCGACCGTCGCGAGCGGCGGGACGAGCGCGACGGCGATGCCGACGCCGGGCAGCGCGGACGTCGTCGACCGGCGCGGCAGGATGTAGCCGGCCGCGGCGCCGGCGGTGATCGCCACGCCGAGATCGAGCAACCCGGGGAAGGTGCGCGCCACGACCTGCCCTGGCAGCTCCCCGGCGGTGCTGGCGGTGATCCCCGACAACGCGGCACACGCCCAACCGACGGCGACCGCCGCGACGGTGCCGAAGGCGATGATCAAGAGGCTCTGCACCAGGCGGGCGTTGCGGGCCATCACCGTCGCCGCCGCGGCGGCGGTGATCGGCGTCATCAGCGGCGCGACGAGCATCGCCCCGATCACGACCGCGGCGGAGTCCGACAGCAACCCGAACGAGGCGATCGCCGCGGACAGCACGATCAGCGACGCGAACTGGCGGACGTAGCCCCAGAAGGCGTCACCCTGCGGGATCAGCGCCTCGACGGCCTCGAGCGCCTCGTCGTCGGGCGGACGCCCGGCCCAGCCGACGACGCTCTGCCAGATCGAGCCGAGAGGTGTGTCCGTTGTCGCCATGAGGATTCGACCCGCGATGTCGGTCGGCGCAACCGTAGCTGGGGACGACGGTCCATGGTCGTCTTCTCGGCACGGGACGGTCCCGGCAAAGGCCGCGCCGCCGGCGAGTGGTCTGCGAGCATGGACCGATGACGACGACCGCCGAGGCCCCGCGCATGGTCGACGGCGTCGAGCTCTTCGACCCCCCGCCGGCCCACACCCGATTCGCGCCCGGTGACGTCCTCCGGCTCGTGGTCGGAGCGTTGGCATTCGTCGTGGCGATCATCGTCGGGTCGTACGCGACGGCCACGGTCGACGGCATCGAGACCGACATCGTCGACGGCATCGCCGAGCTGCCCGACCCGGTCGAGCAGGTCCTGATCGGCACCGCCCAGCTGTTCGCGACAGCGGTGCCGCTGATCGCGCTCGCAGTGGTGCTCCTCAAGCGACGGTGGCGGATCCTCGGACACGTGTGGCTGGCGTCGATACTCAGCGCCCTCGCGCTGGAGTCCACGATCCGCTTCATCGACGACCGCGACGCCACCGCCTCGATCCGGGCGCGCGCCGAGCTCGCCGACACCACCCTGGTCGCGGCCGACTTCCCGACGACCGCGTACCTGGCGTCGGCGATCGCCGCGGCGACGGTCGCCGCCGCCTACGTGCCGCGCAGGTGGCGCCGGGCGATCTGGGGCTGGATCTGGGTGCTCGTCGTGCTGCGGTTCCTCGGTCCGGGCCAACCGCCGCTCGACATCCTCGTCGCCGCCTCGATCGGATCGCTCGTCGGGGCGCTGCTGCTGATCGCGATCGGGTCACCGAGCATCGAACCGACCGGTGACGACCTCGTCGACGGTCTGCGCAGCACGCACCTCGACCCGGTCCGCATCGACCGTCTGGGCGCGTCGAACGGATCGGTCCGATACCGCGTCGTCTGCAGGTCCGGTGACGACGTCTTCGTCAAGCTCCGGACACCCGACGACCACGACTGGGACCTCCTGCACCGCACGTTCCGCGCCATCCGCCTACGGTCGTCGGAGGTCTCCCGCCCGTTCAGCACGCTCAAGCGTCGTGTCGAGCACGAAGCACTCGCCCTGCGCACGGTGCTCGACGGCGGCAACGACGCCCCGGCGGTGGTCGGCGTCGGGACGACGCCCGGCGGTGCGGTGTTCCTCGCCCAGGAGTTCGTGGAGGGCGACCCGATCTCGGGGCTCGACGACATCGACGACGCGCTGCTCCGGACCGTCTTCGAGGAGCTCGAGCTGCTGCACCGGGCGCGCGTCGCCCACCACCACCTGACCTTCGACAACCTGGTCACCGACGGCACGCGGGTCCGCATCCTCGACTTCGACGAGGCCGAGATCGCGTCCGCGCCACGCGATCGAGCGCGCGACGTCGCCGAGACGCTGGTCGCGGCCGGCACGATCGTCGGCGCCGCGCGCGCCGTCGCGACGGCCGTCGACGTCCTCGGCCCGGACGCGGTCAGCGCATCGCTGCCGCTGCTCCAGCCCCTCGCGCTCAACCAGTCGCTCGACCGCGACGCCAAGCGCAGCGAGGGACTGCTCGATCAACTGCGCGCCGAGATCCACGATCGCACCGGCGTCGACGACGTCCCGCTCGAGAAGCTCGCCCGCATTCAGCCACGCACGCTGGTGATGATCATGGCCGGCGCCCTCGCCTTCTACTCGCTGCTCCCGCAGTTCGGGAACCTCGACAACACCATCGACGCCTTCGGCGACGCCGACTGGACCTGGCTCCCGGCGCTGCTCGCCGCGGCGATCGCGTACTACGTGTTCGCGACGATCTCGTTCCTCGGCTCGGTCGCCCAACGCCTCCCGGTCGCGCCGTCCGCCCGCAGCCAGGTAGCGGCGTCGTTCGCGCAGCTCGTCGGCCCGGCGGGGGCGGGCAAGATGGCGCTCGCCGGACGGTTCCTCCAGCGCAACGGGCTCACCGGCCCGGAGGCCAGCGCCTCGGTCGCCCTCAACACGGTCGCCGGCGTCGTCACCCACCTGTCGCTGATGGTCGGCTTCTTCGCCTGGGCCGGCGGCGCCGACATCGGCGGGCTCTCGCTGCCCAGTCTGGGCACCGTCGTGCTGGTCGCCGCGATCGGCGTCGCGCTGCTCGGCATCGCCGTGGCGGTCCCCTACACCCGTGAGCGACTGATCATGCCGGTCTTCGACGGTCTCCGCACGGCCGCCGGGTACACGGCGCAGGTCGTGCGCAGCCCCGTCCGGGTCCTCGGCCTGCTCGGCGGCTCGACGTGCATCACCCTGTGCTACCTGCTCGGCGCGGTGTTCGCCGTCGAAGCGTTCGGCGGCGGTCTCTCGTTCGCCCAGATCGGCGCCGCATACCTCGGTGCGGCCGCGATCGCGAACATCGCGCCGACCCCGGGCGGCATCGGCCCGCTCGAGGCGGCGATGATCGCCGCGTTCTCCAGGTTCGGCATGGACGGCGGCGCGGCGATCTCGGCGGTGCTCACGTTCCGCCTGGCGACGTTCTGGTTCCCGATCCTCCCGGGGTGGGCGACGTTCCTCTGGATGGAGCGACGGGGAGAGATCTGACCGGTCGCCGTCGGCCGGTGGTAGACACGGCCGGGTGAACGACTCCGTACGGCTGGCATGGTCGCGACGGCTCGTGACTGCCGGATGGTTGTTCCTGATCGCCTACCTGGGCGTCGTCGGCTCCCAGGTGCGGCGAGCGGCGTCGATCTCGGAGGGCAGCTTCGACGACGGCGTCTGGGGCCAGCGCGTGGAGACCCTGTCGTTCGTCGCGATCCCGCAGAACCTCGTCGTCCTCGCCCCGGCCGCCGCCGCGGCCGTGGCAGCGACGCTCCTCGCCGGATCGTCGATCGACGCACGTGAGATCTGGCTGTCGCAGCTCACCCGTGCGGTCGCCGGCGTCTGCTACGTCGTCATGGTCATCGCCGTGGTGGGCATCGTCGGCGTGTTCTTCCGCGACGCCGGCGGCACGGCCGATCTCGACGCCGTCCTGAGCCGTGCCGGCGGCGTGGCGATGGCGGTCGCCATGCTCGGCGTCTGCCTCCAGGCCGAACCCCGGCCGTAGCGCGGCCGGTCGGCTCAGGCGCCCAGCTCGCCGATCTGGTAGTGCCGGCGGCAGAGCAGCTCGTAGCGGACGGTGTCACCGAAGATCTTGCGGGCGCCGGGCTCGGCGGTGTCGCCGACGACGACGGTCTCGCCCTCGTACACGACGAGGTCGTTCACGACGCGGGCGTTGTGGGTGGCCCGGGCGCCGCACCAGCAACGCGCCTCGACCTGGAGCGGTACCCGTTCGTCGGCGATCTCGAGCATGCGCTTGGTGCCGTCGAAGAGCATGCCGCGGAAATCGGTCAGCAGCCCGAACGCGTAGACGTCGACCTCCATGTCGTCGACGATGCGAGCGAGCTGATCGCACTGGTCGACGTCGTAGAACTGGACCTCGTCGCACACGATGTAGTGGAGTGGCCAGTGCTCGACGGCGAGGGCGTGCAGGTCGAGCCCCGGTTCGACCTGGATCGCCGGTGCCGCGACGCCGAGCCGGCTGGTCACCTGCATGCCGTCGCGGTCGAGGCGGGTGAGCAACAGGCCGTAGAGGTGCCGGGACGCGAGGTTGTGGTGGATCTGGAGTGCGAGGGTGCTCTTGCCGGACCCCATCGTCCCGAAGCTGAACCGCAGCGTCGCCATGCGCCGTCGACCCTACCGGCGGGGTGTGGCGCGCCCGGCCGGGACGGTGTGCTCACCGCAGCAGTGCGCGCACCCGATCGATGGTGTCGGCGTCGGCGGCCGACCTGTCGTCCCGGTACCGGCGCACGCGGGCGAAGCGCAGCGCGACCCCGCCCGGGTAGCGACTCGACGCCTGGACGCCGTCGACGGCGATCTCGACGACCTGCTCGGGCCGCACGTGCACGACGTGACCCTCGCGGCCGATCTCCAGCCCGAGGAACCGGTCGGTCTGCCATCGCAGCAGCTCGTCGGTCAGCCCCTTGAACGTCTTGCCGACCATGACGAACGACCCGGCGTCGCCCCGGGCTCCGAGGTGGAGGTTGGACAGCCGGCCCTGTCGCCGGCCGTGTCCCCACTCGACGGCGAGCACGACGAGATCGAAGGTGTGGACCGGCTTGACCTTGCGCCATGAGCCGCCTCGCCGACCCGCCTCGTAGACGGCGTCGACATCCTTCACCATCACCCCCTCCTGGCGGGCCGCGATCGCCTGGTCGAGGAAGCGCTGCGCCTCGTCGGGGTCGGCGGTGACGATCGACGGCAGGCGGTGTTCGGCCGGGACGACGGCGGCGAGCGCCTGCCGACGGACCGTCAGCGTCTCGTCGACGAGCGGCGATCCGGCGTGGAGGACGTCGAAGAAGAACGGTCGCAGACCGGCGCCGCGGTTGTGCCCGGGATCGGCGCCGAAGTCGCCCATCGTGTCCTGGAACGGGAGCGGGGCACCGTCGGCGCCGGTCCCGAGCACCTCGCCGTCGAGGACCAGGTCGCCGCCGGGGAGCGATCGGACGACGTCGACGACGCCCACGAGCCGCTCGGTGACGTCGTTGAGGTTGCGGGTGAACAACCGGACGGTTCCCTCGGCGCGGTGCGCCTGGATGCGGGCCCCGTCGAGCTTCCACTCGACGGATGCGAGCCCGGTGTGCCGGATCGCGTCGGCCACGTCGGCCGCCGGCGATGCGAGCATCGGTTGCACGGGCGTCGCCGGCGTCAGCTCGAGGCGCGCCAGCCCCGCGCCGCCCGACTCGATCGCGACCCGGGATGCCTCGGGGAGCGAACCCGCGAACATCGCCCCCCGCTGGAGGTCGCGCACGCGGACCCCGGCCA
Source organism: uncultured Ilumatobacter sp. (assembly GCA_965601765.1). Classification (GTDB taxonomy): domain Bacteria; phylum Actinomycetota; class Acidimicrobiia; order Acidimicrobiales; family Ilumatobacteraceae; genus Ilumatobacter. The sequence goes on from CBFCWS010000003.1 coordinate 14,293, forward strand.
CCTTCGCGACGGCGGCGGCGACGACGCCGTCGAGCGCACCCTGGCGGAGCTCGCCGCCGATGATCGCGACGAGCAGCCGCTGCTCGACGGCGGTCGCCCGTGCGAGCACGTCACCGAGCAGATCGCGCCGACGTGCCACCGAACCCGCACCCTGCACGGCAGCGATCTCGGCGATGGCGCGGTCGACGTCGAGCAGCTCGAGCTCCGGCTCGGCGGCCGGGTCGGGGCGCACGTCCCGCAGCGTCGCCCACCCCACCCCGATGCGACCCTGCCGGGGCTCGCCGGTGGCGAACGCGACGGCGACGGGCACCTCGTCGGGATGCAACCCTGCGAAGACCGTCGCGAAGTGCGCGACCTTCTCGGTTCGACTGTTGGTGGCGGCGACCGCCTCGGAGGCCTGGGCGAGGGCCGCGAATCGCATGGGTCCCAGTGTGGCCGAGGACGCTGCCGGGCCGGGTCGTCGCGGTGGGTGACACGCGGCACCCGGCGGTCTCGTAACGTTCGCCCGCATGCCCGCCGACGACGCGATCGAGCGCTGGCTCGATCTCCACGGCGTCGGACCCGGCCGGTGGCTCGCGCTCGCAGCCGGGAACGGGTGCGCCGGTCTCGCCGTCGACGGTGCCGAGCTGGGCCTCGGCCGCAACTGGGACGACGTCGTCGCATCGATCGAGCGGGAGCGGTCGCCCCGCTGGGTGTGGTGGGACCGATCGGAACCGACCGCGCTCGTCGAACGCCGCATCGACGTCGACCGCTGCTGGGACGTCACCGCCGTCCACCGGCTGCTGGCCGGCGGTTGGCGCACCTCACCGGCCGACATCTGGGCGCACACGAACGAGCTGGCGGTCGAGTCGATGCCTGCGCTCGGCCAGCTCGACCTGTTCACCGCGCACGCCGACGAGGGCGATCCCCACGATCCCGTACGTCCCGACGGCTACCTCCGGCCGGACTGGGCAGCCGGCGCGTGGGCCGACACGCCCGAGCGGTGCGCCCGGTGGGCGACGCTGGCGCTCCGGGTCGCCGGCGGGCAGTCGTCGACGGTCGACGGGGCGGAGCAGCAGCGGGCACGGTCGACCGCGCACGCCGAGTCGATGGCCGAGGTCCTCTCGGTCGAGCTCGGCCGGACGGGGCTGCCGATCGACGTCGCCGTCGCCGAGCAGCTGATCCGCGACGCCGTCGGGGCACGCCCGATCGACGACGACCACGCGATCGCCCTGGCGCGCCGGCGCGACGACGTCGTGCTGAGTCGGATCGGCACCGCCGCGACCGGCATCGACCTCCGCAACCCGGCCGACGTCCGCGCGATGCTGCGCCGCGTGGGCGTCGACCTCCCCGACACGCGGGCCTGGCGCCTGGAACGCCAGCGAGACGCACACCCGGTCGTCGCAGCCCTGCTCGACTGGCGCAAGGCCGAGCGGATCGCCACGACGTACGGGTACCGATGGCTCGACGAGCACGTCCACCAGGGCCGGCTGCGCGGCAAGTGGTCGAGCAGCGACGGTGCGGCGGGGCGCATGACCGCCACCGCCGGCCTGCACAACCTCCCCGGCGACCTGCGACCCGCGATCGCCGCCGAACCCGGGCACCGGTTCGTCCGTGCCGACCTCGGCCAGATCGAGCCCCGCGTGCTCGCGGCGGTGTCGGGCGACCGGGCGCTGGTCGCCGCGACCGCCGGCGACGACCTCTACCAGCCCGTCGCCGACCGGCTCCGCGTCACGAGGGAGATCGCCAAGGTCGCCGTCCTGGGCGCGATGTACGGCGCGACGACGGGCGAGTCGGCGCACGCCCTGCGGGGCCTCGAGCGCGCCTATCCGGTCGCGATGCGGTTCCTCGCCGACGTCGCCGATGCCGGGGTGCGAGGCGACGACGTCGCAACCGTCGGAGGCCGTCGGATCAGGATGTGGTTCGACGACTCGCTCGACGGCGACCTCGAGCGGGCCCGCCGGGTCGCCGCGGCCCGCGGCCGGTTCGCCCGCAACGCCGTGATCCAGGGTGCCGCAGCCGAGCTGTTCAAGGTCTGGGCGCTGGTCGTGCGACGGCGCGTCCGGCCGCTCGCCGGGGAGATCGTGCTCTGCCTGCACGACGAGCTCCTGGTCCACGTCCCGGCGGACCGCGCGTCGGCGACCGCGGATGCCGTGGCCGATGCGCTCGCCGAGGCCGCACATCGCTGGTCGCCCGACGGCGCGACGCGGTTCCTCGCCGACGTGGCGGTCAGCGATCGATGGAAACCGCCGGCCGGTGGTGACCGCACTGCTCGACCCAGCCGGTGAAGAGCTCGTGGACCGAGCGAGCGCCGACGAGCGGGCGGTCGGGTGCGGCGAGCTGGGTCGGCGCGAGGACGAAGGGATGCGACTGCCGCCCGCCGAGCCCGCCGTGGAAGCCGATCAACTCCTCGAACGCGGCACCCTCGTCGACCTGCACGTCGTAGAAGCTGTTGACGAGCAGATCGGGACAGTTGTCGAAGGCGCTGGTGCGGCGCAGGTGCTGCGCCGCGTTCGGGCCGAACGCGGCCAGCGGGTCGTCGCCGTCGACGTGGTCGGCGTCGAGGAGGTGGACGCCCCGCGGTCCGATCACCACGTCGCCGAGCTCGGCGTCGCGCACCATCACGAACCCCACGCCGGGGTGACGGGCCAGTTCACCGACGAGCCCGGGGTGGTCGCGCTCGATCGACTGACGGGTCGCGCGACCCGGCAGCCCGGTGAACGAGACGAGCCCGAGGTTGCCCGAGGCCAGCACGACGAGGTCGTCGTCGCCGACCGTCACCGTTCGTTCGGTGTCGGGCCCGACCACGACCTCGCCGTCGACGGTCTTGCTGCGGGTGACCCGCTTCACCGCCTTGCCGAGCGTCGTCGGGTCGGACGCGGCCTCGTTCAGCAGGCCGTTGAGGTTGTTCCACCCCTCCTCCGCCAGCACGGGTGCCGCGACCTGCCCGGCGGCGAGCGACCGGACGACGTCGTCGAGCGTCTCGCCGTAGCGCTGCTCGAACGTCGCCCCCTGCGTCTGGCCGTGGTCGGACAGCACGACGAGGAAGTAGGGCCGCGGGGCGTCGTCCAGCGTCGTCATCAGCCGCTCGAGCTCGTCGTCGGTGCGGCGCAGCACGTCGAGCGCATCGGGCGCGGCGATGCCCGAGTGGTGGGCGACCTCGTCGTAGCCGACCAGGTCGACGTAGGCGGTCGGCACACCGCGGGCGATGTCGGCGACCAGCATCGCCCAGGTCACCTCGGCGAGCGCGACGGTGGTCCCGGCGCGCAGCACCGGGTAGATGCCGCCCCGGTGGCCGAGTGGCTCGACGCCACTCCGCCGGGCGCGACGGTAGGCCCGCTTCTCCCGGACGACGTCGACCACCATGAGGGCGATGACGCGGAACAGCGCGTACGGCGTCGACACGACCCAGAGCAGGTTCCGCTGCGACACGTCCCGCCGCCCCACGGTGCTGAAGGTCAGCACCGAGTCCTCGGCGTCACCGCTGAACACGTTCGCCCGAGACGCGCCACCGCCCGCGAGCAGGCCGGTGCCGTCGGAGTGGCGTCGCTCGAGCTCGGCGGCATCCTTCGGACGGTTGGTGACCATCACCCGCCCGGTCGACTTCTCGTACCACCGGAACGCGGGCATGTTGTGGTTGTCGCCGAGCAGGATGCCGGCCTGCATCGCACCGGTCTGCGACGAGAGGTCGCACTCCCAGCCGTGGAGCCGGTGGGTGCCGGCCTCGACCAGCCGGGCGAGGAACGGGGCGTGTCCCGACCGCATCGCGTCGACGAGGACGTCGTGTCCGAGACCATCGATCTGGACGTACAGCACGCCGGGCACGTCGGTGCACCGCGCGGCGCCGGACCGCTTGACGATCCGGCGGGCCACCTTGGCCCGCCACACGTGATCGCCGTCGATGTTGAGCAGCCCGCCCACCGACAGGTTGACGACGGTCGTCACGAGCGCGACGACGAGTGCGACCCAGAACGAATCGACCTCGACGCCGTCGACGACCGCGGCTGCGAGCGCCACGAACAGCGCGTTGAGCACGAAGGTGAACACCCCGACGGTCCACATCACGAGCGGCAGCGTCACCCTGATCACGAACGGCCACACGAGCGCGTTGAGCGCGCCGAGCACGGCGGTGAACAACACCGCGGCGCCGAGGCCCTCGAGGACGAGGCCGTCGATGGCGGCTGCGAGCCCGACCAGTGCGAGTGCCTGGGCGACGCCCAGGATCACGACGCGGATCAGGCGCCACGACGGCGCCGGCCGGTCGATCGGCAACGGCGGCGGAACGGGCGTCATGGCGCTCACAGGTCGTCCACCCGCTCGAGGTCGTCGCGCCGGCCGTAGAGGACGAGCTCGTCGCCGGCGGCGAGCTGGACGTCGACCGGCGGCATGCCGAAGTACTCGTCGCCGTGCCGGACGCCGAGGACCTTGACGCGGGCCAGCGCGGCATCGAGGGTCCTGAGGCTGCGCAGCGTCGGACCGGGGTCGTCGGCGATGCGCACCGCGCCGACCACGTAGTCGTCGTCGACCAGGTACAGCTCGACCACCTCGTCGTCGAGGTGCGGGAGCAGGCGCTGTCGCGCATGGCGCTGGCCGATCCGCATCAGCATCCCGTTGACGGGGCGGTTGGTCAGCAGCATCACGATCAGCACGATCCCCGCGAACGTCACCATCGTCCGCTCCGCTGTGTTCCCCGGCCCGGGAGCGAGGAACCCGACGAGCACGGTGACGACGAGGGTGGGCGTGCCGAGGTTGCCCACGAACATCGTCGTCCCGATGATGCGACGGCGCGCCGGGTGGTTGACGACGTTCTCGGCCTCGGTGGTCGTGAACCCGGCGCCGCTGAACGCCGACCGTGCCTGGAAGCTGGCGACATCGGGCGGGAGGCCGGTGGCGATGAGCGCACCTGCGGCGAGGCGGGTGAACGCCATCGACAGGATCGCGACGACCAGGAACGTGGCAACGGCATACACACCGAGATGATCCCACGTCGGGACGCTCCGAGCTGATCCGGGGGATCCGGGTGGATCGGGTCGCGTCGACGGCGATTCGCTAATGTCTACGCCGTGAACGACCCCAACGACGCGGTCGCTCAGATGGGACGACACGGATCATGACGGACACGATCGACGTTTCTCCCGGATCGGATGCGGAGGTCCTGGACCGACTCGTCGTCCGATTCGCCGGCGATTCCGGCGACGGCATGCAGTTGACCGGCGACCGATTCACCTCGGTGAGTGCCTCGTTCGGCAACGACCTGTCGACGCTCCCCGACTTCCCGGCAGAGATCCGGGCGCCGGCGGGCACGGTGAACGGGGTGTCGAGCTTCCAGGTGCACATCTCCGACCACGAGATCACGACGCCGGGCGACGAACCGAACGTGCTCGTCGCGATGAACCCCGCGGCGCTCAAGGCCGACATCGAGCGGTTGGAGACGGGCGGCACGCTGATCGTCAACGAGGACGCATTCGAGGAGCGCGACCTGGAGAAGGCCGAGTACGACAGCAACCCCCTCGACGACGGCACACTCAACTCGTACCGGGTCATCAAGGTGCCGATGTCGTCGATGACCCGGGAAGCATGCGCACCCCTCGGCGTCAAGGCCCGCGACGCCGAGCGGTCGAAGAACTTCTTCGCACTGGGTCTCGTGTCGTGGATGTACACCAGGCCGACCGAGCCGACGCTCGAGTGGATCGCCGAGAAGTTCGCCAAGAACGAGCAGGTCGCAGCGGCCAACACCGCGGCGTTCAAGGCCGGGTACAACTTCGGCAACACGACCGAGCAGGTCGGCCACCGCTACGAGGTGCGCCCGGCCGAGCTCGCACCCGGCGACTACACCTCGATCACGGGCAACACCGCACTGGCCTGGGGGCTCGTCGCCGCCGGCCAGCTCGCCAAGCTGCCGATCATGCTCGGCTCGTACCCGATCACGCCGGCGAGCGACATCCTCCACGAACTCTCCAAGCACAAGCACTTCGGCATCCGCACCGTCCAGGCCGAAGACGAGATCGCCGCGGTCGGCATGGCGCTCGGGGCCGCCTTCGCCGGACACCTGGGCGTGACCACCACGTCCGGCCCGGGTCTCGCCCTCAAGAGCGAGACGATCTCGCTCGCCATGGCGATCGAGCTGCCGCTGCTGATCATCGACATCCAGCGGGGCGGCCCCTCGACCGGTCTGCCGACCAAGACCGAGGCCGCCGACCTCAACCTCGCGCTGTTCGGTCGCCACGGCGAGGCGCCGCTCCCGGTCGTCGCGAGCTACTCCCCCGCCCAGTGCTTCCACGCGGCCATCGAGGCGGCACGGATCGCGCTCAAGTACCGCACGCCCGTCATCCTGCTCTCCGACGGCTACCTCGCCAACGGCTCCGAACCCTGGAAGCTGCCCGCCGTGGAGTCGCTGCCCGACATCTCGGTGCCGTTCCAGACCGACTTCAACGGCACCGACGACGAGGGCAACCCGACCTTCCTGCCATACCTCCGCGACGACGACACGCTCGCCCGACCCTGGGCGATCCCGGGGACGAAGGGTCTGATGCACCGGGTCGGCGGCCTCGAGAAGGAGGACCGGACCGGGCACGTGAACTACACATCCGAGAACCACCAGCTGATGGGCGACCTCCGCCGGGCGAAGATCGAGCGCGTCGCCGCCGACTACCCACCGACGACGGTGCGGGGCGACGTGGACGCCGATCTCTGCGTCGTCGGGTGGGGCTCGACGTGGGCGGCGATCCACTCCGCCGTCGAGCGGCAGCGCCGCGAGGGAACCCGTGTCGCGTGGATCCACCTCGAACACCTCAACCCGTTGCCGAACGATCTCGGCGACCTGCTCCACCGCTACGAGCGGGTGATCGTGCCCGAGCTCAACCACGGGCAGCTGTGCGACGTCCTGCGCAGCAGGTATCTCGTCGACGCACGCAGCGTGAGCAAGGTGGCCGGACTCCCCTTCCGCACCAGCGAGATCGAGGAAGCGATCGAGGAGGCGAGCTCATGAGCGACACCAGCGTCACCCTCACGACCAAGAAGGACTGGGCGAGCGATCAGGAGGTCCGTTGGTGCCCCGGCTGCGGCGACTACGGCATCCTCCAGGCCGTCCAGCAACTCATGCCCGACCTCGGCGTCACGCCCGAGAACACCGTGTTCGTGTCGGGGATCGGGTGTTCGAGCCGGTTCCCCTACTACATGAACACCTACGGGGTGCACGGCATCCACGGGCGTGCGCCGGCGATCGCGACCGGGCTCGCGGTCGCCCGGCCCGACCTCGACGTATGGGTCGTCACCGGTGACGGCGACGGGCTCTCGATCGGCGGCAACCACCTCATCCACGCCCTGCGGCGCAACATCAACCTCAAGATCCTGCTGTTCAACAACCGGATCTACGGCCTGACCAAGGGTCAGTACTCCCCCACCTCCGAGGTCGGCAAGGTGACCAAGTCGACACCGTTCGGTTCGATCGACCCGCCGTTCAACCCGATCTCGGTCGCGCTCGGCGCCGAGGCGAGCTTCGTGGCCCGCACCCACGACCTCGATCGCAAGCACATGATGGACACCTTCCGGGCCGCCCACGAACACCACGGCTCGTCGTTCGTCGAGATCTACCAGAACTGCAACGTCTTCAACGACGGGCAGTTCAACGACGTCACCAAGCGCAGCGTGCGCGACGAGATGATGATCAACCTCGTGCACGGCGAACCGATCCTCTTCGGTGCCGAGCGCCAGCGCGGCGTGATGATGGGCGACGACGGCTTCCTGCACATCGTCGAGGTCGCGGACGTCGGCATCGACCGCATCCTGATCCACGACCAGTTCAACGCGCACTCGTCGCTGGCGTTCGCACTCGGCCGCCTCAACGCCGACGACCACTCCCCGACGCCGTTCGGCATCTTCCGCGAACGTCACCGCGACGAGTACGGCGCCGCCGTCGGCAACCAGCTCGCCGAGGCGTCCGAGGCCAAGGGCCCCGGCGACCTCGCCGCACTGCTACGCAGCAACGGCACCTGGCACGTCGACTGACCATTCCGTGCGATCCGGCATCACGTCGTGATGCCGGATCGGAGGTGGGCGGTCAGCCGGGGGTGATCTCCATGTTGAGGTCCGGGAAGGCGGGGTCGCCCGAGGGGAGGCCCTCGGCGAGCTCGATCCAGGTGTTGCCGGGCGTCAGGGCGATGTCGACGTCGCTGACCGTGTGGAACCTGATCGGGACCTCGATCGAGCTACGGCTCCAGCGAGCCTCGACGACCGATCCGTTGCTGAAGATGAACACGCGGCCGTTGCCGACGGTCTGGGCCTCGGGGCTGCGCGTGTCGATCACCGACGGGATGTACTCGACGGCCATGATGACGACGTTGTCGGCCGTGATCGGTCCGTTGACGACGTCGATGTGCTCGCTGCCGCTCTGGAAGCGACGGAACACACCCTCCTCTGCGTCCCACACCCATTCGATGTTCACCCCGCCGAGGAAGACCTGGACCGACTCGACCGGATCACCGTCGAACACGTCGCCCGGGGGGAGGTACGCGTACTGCTGCGGCGGGGGGCCGGGGTGGTCCTCCGGGGTCTGCTCCCACAGTCGGTCGGTCGAGTTGTAGAGGTTGTTCGGCGCCGTGCCCGGGCCGCGGTAGTACCCCTCGCCGCCGCGCACCGCGTTGAGGTCGGTCAGCGTCGACTCCGCGATCAGCCGGGTGACGCCCGGGTTGCCACCGCTCCAGGCGAACAGCGGTTCGTTGAACGACGTGAGGATGCCGACGTCCTGGCTCCGTCCCGACCGGATCGGGCCGACCGGATCCGAGCCCTGGGTGTGGAACACGGCCGCGAAGCGGGTGATGTCACCTTCGACGATCTCCTCGAACACGATGTCGGCGTTGGCGAGACCGGAGTGGTTGCGGCGCGCAGCGGAGAGGTTGTCGATCTTGACCGCGAGCGCCGGCCGGTCGATGATCGACTCGCCCTCTTCCAGCGGGACGCCGTTGAGCGGCTGGCGCGGGATGGTGGTCGTGGTGGTCGTGGTGGTCGTGGTGGTCGGCTCGGCCGGAGCCGCACTGGTCGTGGCCGTCTCGGCAGCGGCGGCGGCGGTCGTCGTCGCCCCCGAGACCGTCGTGGTCACCTCCTCGGAGACCTCGGGGTCGGTCGGCGGGGCCGCCTCGTCGTCGTCGCCACTGCACGCACCGAGCAGCGCGAGACCGCCGAGCGCGGCGAGGGTGACACCGGCGAGCCGGGCGGAGGGAGACAGCGATCGGTGGAAGGGGTTCACAACCGCTCATTCTGACCCATTCCGACCCGCCAGAGCGGTCAATCCGCGAACACGTGCGGAGGAGCCAGGACCCACCCCTCGTCGCTCGTCGCGCCACCCGTCGGCGGCGCGAACCAGGACGCGAGCTCGTTGCGTTGGTCGGCGTCGCGCAGCGCGAGCGCGACCGCGGTGACCTGGGCCGCGTCGCGCACCATCCAGGTCGGCATCACCTCGGCTCCGAAGACGGTCGGCCACGTCTCCGCGACGGCGATCTCGCCCGGTCCGAGCCGAGGCTCGAGGTAGCCGGTCGTCATCGGCCACACGTGCCAACCACCGCGCCGCATCAGCCGCGCCAGCACGGGGAGCAACGTCAGGGTCTGGCTCCCGACGCTGCCGGCTCCGAGGAGCTGCCAGCAGCTCGCCGGTCGGAACCCGCGACGGCGGAGCACGTCGTCGACCCGGCGTAGCTCCGGCACGTCCCAGTGGGTGGGCCTGGTGTGCGCGAGACCGTCGATCGCCCGCCGCGCGGGTGCTCCCCAGAACGGCCCCGGTGGCGAGCCCCGCCGATTGAGCGCGGCAGCGACCTCGAACCGGTTGTTCCGGTTGGCGGCGTCGTCGGCGACGAGCTCGCTGATCGCCTGCCACATCGACCGCCAACCGGACGGTCCGTCGAGCCCGAACCATGCAGCCGATCCGTCCGGGTAACCGAGCGGCGCATCGATGGCGACGAGCGTGCGGCGCGTCGGATCCGACGTCAGCCGCCCGAGCTCGGCCTCGGCGGTGCGTCGGGTCGGGGGGTTCACCATCGGCACGTCGGTGGCCGACGCCGCCCGGACGTCGGCGTCGAGCGCCGCGATCCACACCGAGTCGGCACCGGTCCGCGGGACGGCGGCGGCGCTCCAGTCGACCACCACATACCGGTCGAACAGGCGCTCGGCGCCCGCCACGGACAACGCGCTCAGACGACGAGCAGGGCGACCGCGCCGAAGTGCAGCATCGCCGCGACCACCGTGAACCCGTGCCAGACCTCGTGATAACCGAACACGCGCGGCCAGGGGTCGGGCCGGCGGAGCATCAGCACCGGGAACCCGATCGTGTACGCGAGACCCCCGGCGACGACCAGGGCCAGCTCGAGCGGCGTCAGGTACCGCCCGAGCGCCGGCGCGACGGCGACGGCGGCCCACCCCATGATCGGGTACAGGGCATAGCCGAGCCACTGGAGGCGACGGATCGCCCCGGCCTTGATGACGATCCCGATGACCGCGGCGACGCCGACGGCGGCGAGCAGCGGGACGCCCCACGCGAGTGGCAGGGCGACGAGGCACAGCGGCACGTAGGTGCCGGCGATCAGCAGGTAGATCATCGAGTGGTCGAGACGTTGCATGATCCGGCGAGCCCGGTACGACTGAGCGAGCCGGTGGTAGGCCGACGAGGTGCCGAACACGGCGAGCAGCGTCGCACCGTAGATCGCCGCCGACGTGCGACCGGCCGCCCCCGAGGCGAACACGACGAGCAGGACGGCGGCCGGGATGGCGGCGAGGAACGCCCAGGTGTGCAACAGGCCGCGCCACGTGGGGCGCTCGGCGGTCAGCACATCGGCCTCCATCAGGAAAAACCTAGCGGCCGCGTCGCACGCGCGTCACGGCGGGCTCCGAGATGCCCGGATCTCACGGGTCGCACACGTCGGACACGAGCGCGAGCACGTCGTCACCGTACTGCTCGAGCTTGGCGGGTCCGACACCGCGGATGGCGGCGAGCGCGGCGAGGTCGAGTGGCAGGCCGGTGGCGATCGCCGCGAGCGTCTTGTCGTCGAACACGACGTAGGCCGGCTTGCCGTCGCGGGCGACGTCGCGCCACGACCGCAGCCGATCGAACGCGACCGCGCTCGCCGGCGCGATCTCACCGGGCAGCGCTGCGAGAGCGCCGCGCTGGCGGCCGGCGGTCTCGACCTTCTCACCGATCCCGAACCGGCGTGTCGCCCCCGCCCGTTCGGCGACGACGGCGGTCGGCTCGATGTCGACGACGGTCCACTCGTGCCCCTGGTCGACCAGGGCCAGCCCGACGGCTGCGCCCACGGTGCCCGAGCTCAGGAGCGGATGGTCTCGGTCAGCCGACCGCCGGGACCGGCGCGGCGCCGGACCGGACGGCGCGGCGTGCGCGACCGCGCGCACCTCCAGGTCGCCCGGCTCGGTGGTCAGCTCGGCCACGAACGGGCTCGGCGCAGCACCGTGCACCACGACGAGACGGTCGATCGCACGGGTGATCGCGACGTGGAACAGCCGACGCTCCTCCTCGACGTCCTCGGCGAGGCGGTGCGGGTACTGGTCGGCCTCCGCCTGGTGGACCACCACGACCGGCCACTCCTGGCCCTTGACGCGGTGCACGGTGGCGAGCGTCACGCCGTCGGGCGAGCGCCGCTGCACCAGCCGCTCCCGAAGCCAGCCACCGAACCCGTCCGGAGACGGGCGCAGCCGCGCCAGCTGGCGGACGGCGAGCAGGTCGTCGCCCTGGGCCGCACGGTTCATGCCCCGCCGGGTGGCGTCGAGCGTCGCGACCGCCCCACCGAGACCGATCTCGTCGACGAGCAGGTCGACGAGCTGCGCCGTCGTCGCCCCGCCGGCCGCCGCCGAGCGCACCCGGTCGATGTCGGTCGCGAAGTCACGGACCCGCTCGGCGTCTCGCTCGTTGGTGAGCCGCTCCGACAGCGCGATCAGCGCACGCACGTCGCGCTGCTCCGCGACCCACTCCGCGATGCGCGGGTGCACCGAGCGCGACGGCCGCCGGAGCGCCTCGGCGAGGGCGTCGGCGTCCAGGCGCGCGGCGGTCGCGAGTCGCAGCCAGGCGAGGGCGGCGCGCACGGCCGTGCGATCGGCGAACTCGGTGCCGACCCCCGAGGCGATCGGCAGGCCGGCGAGTCCGAGCGCGATCTGCACCGGTGCGATCACGGCGTTCACGCGGGTGAGCACGGCGACGTCGCCCGGTTCGGCGCCCGACGAGATCGCCGTCTCGATCGCCGCGACCGTCGCCGACACGCTGTCGTGCTCGACCTCGATGCGCCACGACGGATCGTCACCCTCGACCGCTGGTGCGGCAGCCCGAATGGTCTTGTCGACGCGGCGGCGGTTGTGGCGGAGCAGCCGGTCGGCGATCGCGACGACGTCGGGCCGCGACCGGTAGTTGACCTCGAGCCGCCGATCGGTGGCGCCGGGGAACCAGCGCCGGTAGTCGATGAGCCACGCCGGGTCGGCGCCGTTGTAGCCGTAGATCGTCTGGTCGTCGTCGCCGACGCCGAACACCGCACCGCCGGGTGCGGCGAGCAGCCGGATGAGCAGGAGGTGCGCCGGGGTGAGGTCTTGGAACTCGTCGACGAGCATCAGCCGGCAGGCGCGCTGGGCGACGCGGCGCGCGCGGTGGTCGGTCAGGAGCACCCGCAGCGCCCGGTCGATCTGGCCGTCGAAGTCGACCTGTCCGGCGCGTTCGAGGTCGGCGGCGAACGCCGGCATCACCGCGGGCAGCCCGTCGACGTCGCCGCCGTACCGTCGCTCCACCTCGACGGGGTCGACGAGGCCGAGTCGGACGAGGCTCAGCGCATCGATCCAGGGTGCGAGCGGATCGGTGTTGCGACGGCGCCGCGTCGACACGTGCCGCTGCAGCAGCCGACGGACATCGGGCTCGTCGATCGTGGCCCAGCGCCGCGGCTGCGGCGCGAACGGCGCGGTCCCGTTGACGATCGCCAGCGCGATCGAGTTCAGTGTGCGGATCTGTACCCCGGGCACGTCGTGCAGACGCTCGGTCATCTCCTCCTGGGCGCGCTTGTTGAACGCCACGAGGCACATCGCGGCCGGCGGCACACCCCAGGTCCGGGCGAGATGGCGGGCCCGTTCGGTGAGCACCCGGGTCTTGCCCGAGCCGGCGGGGGCGATGATGCGGGCGACGCCGTTCGGGTCGGTGACGGCGGCGAGCTGATCCTCGGCGAGGTCGGCGTCCACGACGTTGGGACCCCAGACGGCGGTGCGGCCGTGCTCGATCTGAACGGCGTGGACGACGCCGACGCCGTCGATCGGCGCCCGGTGGCGCACCGGCCCACCGTCGAGCCACGCGCGGCCCCCGTCGACCTCGATGTCGCCTTCGCCGTCGGCCACCACCGTCGCGCCGAGCGCGACCGCAGCGTCGAGCAGCGACCACGTCGCCCCGGCGCGCCGGTCGATCGCGTTGGACCAGACGAGGTGATGGAGCGCGACGTCGTCGAACCCGAAGCCGGGGCCCAGCTCCCAGGGCGATCGGTCGTCGATCGGCGTCGGTGGTCGTGGTGCGGCCGGGACGGAACCGGGCTCGAGCTCGATCACGCATCCGAGCGACTCCTCGGCGAGCGCGCGCAGCACCGCGAGCTCCTCGGCGACCGGCTGAGCGCCGACCCTGATCCGGCGGGCGCCCTCCCACCCGGGCGGCGTGTCCTGGCCGGGACCGACGAGCGCGTGGCGGCCGAGCTGGTGCGGGCCGCGACCGATCCCGGCCGCGTCGACCGACGGGATCGCCGGGGTGTCGACGCCGTCCCGGGCACGGCGTCCGCGACCGGCCCCCGCGGCATCGACGTCGACCGACGGACCGCCGGACCCCGCAGTCTGCTGTCGGCGCCAGCAGTCCTTCACGTCGGCTGGGCGGGGGTGCTCGCCGCCGCAGTAGGCGCAGGAGATCACTCGACGGACACTACCGAGCGGGTGTCCCACTGGCGCACGGCCACGACGAGCCAGCCGGCCAGGGTGGCACCGATCGTGAGGCTGACGACCAGCACCGCCTCGTACCCGATCGCGCGAGCGAACGTCGAGGCGACGACGGGCGTGGTCATCCCGGCATACGCCGCTGCATAGAAGGCTCCGGTGAGTGCGCCGCGCTGACGCTGATCGGCGAGCCGGTCGACGAACACCAGCCCGGCGGTCATGCTGAGACCCGACGCCGCCCCCATCACGATCGAGCCGGGGAACAGCAGCCCCCACCAACCGGTGGCGACCGCCGCCAGCCCGAACCCCGCCCCGAGCGTGCCGAGCGCCAGCCCGGCGGGCGCCGACCGGTCGGCGCCGACCCGGCCGACCCACGCCTGTGCCGGGAAGATGAGCGCCATCGCGAGCACGAAGATCAAGCCGGTGGCGAAGACGGCGACGTCGCCCATCTCGGGGCGGAGGATCACCGGGAACAGCCCGAAGGCGAGCGACGGGAGGCCGAACACGCCGAGCGCCGTCGGGACGACGACCCGCCAGAACGGTCGACCGGCGCCGGCCGGGATGCCGAGGTTGGGTCGGATCGGCCGGGCCTCCGGGACGACCGTCTCGGGAACGCCGCGGATCATGACGAGCCCGGCGACGACGGTGGCGATGTGGACGAGGTAGGGAGCGACCAGCGGCGCCGCCGACCACTGACCGAGCGCGCCACCGACGAGCGGTCCGAGCCCGAACCCCGCGTACATCACCAGTCCGAGCAGCCGCGCGGTCCAGATCGGGTCGGTCCCGTCGCGGACCCCGAGCTCCTGCATCCATGCGCTGGCGACGACGAACACGAGGCCGGAGACGGCACCGAGGAGGAACCGGCCGACGAACAGGAACACCACGTCGCTGCGCCCCGCCATCATGACCAGCGACGCGACGCCCGACAGCGCCAACCCGGGCACCACGACGCGCCGGCGTCCGAGCACGTCCGAGGCGGGACCGGCGTACGCGAGCGCCGGTGCGAGCCCGATCGGGTAGGTCGCGAACACGGCCGTGACCGTCCAGCTCGACAGACCGAGGCGCGGCTCGTAGATCAGCAGCAGCGGGGTGGCGACGTTCGTCCCGAACGCGACCGCGAACAGGGCGACCGCCAACGACCGGCGCGCCGATCGGAGCTGGGCGGTCATCTGTCGATCAGACCGATGTCGCGCTGCCGTAGTACTCGGTGAGACGCTGCTCGGCGTCGTCGCCGAACAGGATCTCGGCCACCTCCCGCAGTCCGTCCGAGCCGGCGATGTCGCGGTCGCGCACCACCATGTCGATCTTCGATCGACGGCGCATGAAGTCGTCGAGCTTGACGATCATCTCGTGCTCGGCCGCGATGTACAGCTCGGCGCGCAGGTAGTCGGCCGAGCCCATGATGTCCTCGCCCATCGTCGGGTCGGCGCGGATCATCTCGATGAGGTCGAACGCCCGCCGGCCGTACCGCCGGAACAGCCGGTCGCTGAGCGGCTCGGTGTCGGGATTGTGGCGGAGCGAATCGAGCCGCATCAGCTTCGCCTGCCGGTAGAACTCGGCGCGCGTCTCGGCGGCCGGTTCGCCGTACCAGTTCTTCAGGTCGGGTTCGAGCGGGATGCCGAGCTCGTGGATCTCGTCGGCGACCTCCTCGCCCACGTTGAGGCAGTCGGTGAGCTTGCCCCCGAACACGGTGACCACGCCGAGCTCGTCGTCGCGCTCGATCTCGTGCTTGCGACTGAGGGAGGTCCAGTCGACGTCGAGCTGGTCTCCGCCCGAGCTCGACACCACGAGTGGGCGGACGCCGCACCGCTCGGCGATCACGTCGTCGGTCGTCAGCGGCCGATCCAGATCGAGTCGCTTGTTGATCTGTTCGAGCAGGAAGCTCCGGTCGTCGTCGGTGACCTCGGTGAACGCATCGTCGACGCGGGTGTCGGTGGTTCCGATCACCGATCGCCGGCCCATCGGGATGACGTAGAACAGGCGCTGGGTGTCGTCGTAGAAGGCGAGCACCCGGTGGTGCTCGTGGGTGGTCAGGCGCGGCACGACCAGGTGGATCCCCTTCGAGTAGACGATCCGGTGCTCGGTGCGGTTGCCCCACTGCTCGTTGAGGCCGTCGACGAACGGACCGGCGGCATTGACGATCGTGCGGGCGTGCGTCGTGAACTCCTCGCCGGAGTCGGTGTCGCGCAGGTCCGCGACCCAGCGGTTGCCGTCGCGGCGGGCCGAGATCAGCTCGACGTAGTTGGCCACGGCGGCCCCGGCCTCGATCGCCGAGCGGACGAAGGAGAAGACGAAGCGGGCGTCGTTGTCGATGAGGAACGCATCCTGGTACTGGATGCCGCCCCGGATGCCGTCGGTGTCGATCACCGGCTCTTCCCGCTCGATCTCGGCGGCGCCGAGCAGTCGGGGCCGCTTGGTGCCGAACTGGCCGAGCACCCAGTACGCGGTGGCGCCGAGATACGCGAACCACGGCGGGTAGGGGCCGTCGTCGTCGAGGGCGGCGAGGAAGCCGATCTCGGTGATGTTGTCGGGGTAGGCCTTCATCAGCCGGTTGCGCGAGCGGCACAGACCGACGACGAGCGGGATCTCGTAGTTCTCGAGGTACTTGAAGCCGCCCCAGACCAGGTTGGACGACTCCTGGCTGGTGAAGTGCCCGAAGTCGCCGCGATCGATCATCGCGACCGACGCACCCCGGCCGGCGAGCGAGGCGGCCGACACCGCCCCGTTGATGCCCGCGCCGACGATCAGGACGTCGAACAGCTGGTCTCGCATGCGTGCGACGTTGGCGCCACGGAGGGACATGTCCCCAATCTCTCACGCATGCTCCGCCGTGACAACGTGACGACACGACGTGTCAGACGAGGCGAGGACGCGACGTGCGACACGAGGCGGCGGCCGTCGTCCCGGCGACCGATCTCGGATCATCCCGACGGCCGACGACGAGCCCGCGTCCGGTGGCTACCGTGGACCTCGATGGCTACACCCGTCCGGACCGCGCGACGCCTCATCGGATGGTTCTCGGCGCGCCCGCTCACCACCGATGCGATCGTCGCAGCGGTGCTCGGCGCGATCTCGATCGTGGGCTACTACGCCGTCGAGCCCGAGGGCAGCGAGCGCGTCCAGGATGCGTTCGGCCTGCTCCTGATCGTCGCGACGGTGCTCGGCTACTCGTGGCGACGCCGGCACCCGTTCGCCGGCTTCGGGGTCGTGGTGCTCGCCACGGTCGTCTTCTGGGTCGCCGACTACCCGGCCGGCTTCGAGGTCATCAGCCTGCTCTCGGTGTACTCCGTCGTCGTCCACGGCGGGCGCGACCGACGGCGCGTGTGGATCGTCGCCGGGCTCGGTGTCGGCGTGCTGATCGCGGTGGCCGTCATGGGCGTGCTCTCCGAGGTCGAGGACCTCACCTCCGCCGACGCGGTCGCCGTGAGCGTCGTCTACGCCACGGCGGCGATCATCGGTGAAGTCGTGTACGGCCGGCAGCGGCAGATGCGCCTGCTCGAGGCGCGTGCGACACGCGCAGAAGCCGAGCGCGAGGTGCAGGCGCGCGAGGCCGTCCTCGCCGAGCGATCGCGGATCGCGCGCGATCTCCACGACATCGTCGCGCACTCGATGAGCGTGATGGTCGTCCAGGCGGGAGCCGCGGAGCGCCTCGTCACGAGCCGACCCGAGCTGGCCGCCGAGGCGCTCGGACAGATCCAGCACACGGGTCGCGAGGCGCTCGGGGAGATGCGACGAATGCTCGGCGTGCTGCGCGACAGCCCGTCGGACCGCTACGCGCCACAACCGACGACGGCGGACATCGGACACCTCGTCGAGCAGTGCAACAGCGCCGGCCTGACGACGACGCTGACGATCACCGGTGAGCGACCCGGCCACTCGGCGGGCGCCGAGATCGTCGCCTATCGCATCGCCCAGGAGGCGCTCACCAACGTGATCAAGCACGGCGGCCCGACGGCGTCGGCGGCGGTCGGCCTCGCCTACACCGACGACGCGATCCGCCTCGAGGTCATCGACGACGGCCTCGGCGCCAACCTGGACGCGACGACGACGTCGACCGGGCACGGCCTCGTCGGCATGCGGGAGCGCATCGAGCTCTTCGCCGGCACGCTGCACGTCGGTCCCCGCCCGGGCGGCGGCTTCCGGATCGCGGCGACGATCCCGCTCGACGCCTCGGCGGCAGGCGCACCGAACAGCGTCGTGCCGACGGGCCCGTGAGCGTCCTGCGCGTCGGCGTCGCCGACGATCAGACCCTCGTCCGCTCCGGGTTCGCGATGATCCTCGACTCCGAGCCCGACATCGAGGTCGTCGGCGAAGCCGGCGACGGCCGTGAAGCGGTCGATCTCTGCCGGCGTCGCCGGCCCGACGTCGTCCTGATGGACATCCGGATGCCGAACCTCGACGGCA
>CBFCWS010000004.1:0-31891 GCA_965601765.1 uncultured Ilumatobacter sp.
GAGGTACGACTGGAGGTCGTCGGTCGTCTTGATGGAGCTCATGTCTTCCTCGATGGTTCGACGGGTTCGGTCACGACAGGGCGGCGATCATTGCTCGGGAGGACTTGAAGCACATCGCCGCCAGGGTGAGGGTCACGTTGGCGGTGCCGATGGTGGGCATGCTGCCGCCACCGACGAGGTAGAGGTTCTCGTGGTCCCACGAGCGCTGGTCGGCGTCGACGACGGAGTTGCGCGGCGTGGTACCCATGATGTGCGTGCCGGCGAGGTGGTTGCCACCGCGGATGACGTAGCCCTCGCCCTCGTAGGAGACGTAGCCGTAGTCGTTGGGGTCGTACGAGGTGTGGTCCTTGGCGCCGAGGCGCTGGAACATGGTGCGGGCGAGCTGTCGGGCATAGGCGACGCCGCGCATGGTGTACTCCGGCATCGTGAACGACACGACCGGTCGCATGTTGCCGAGCTGGTCGGTGTAGGCCGGATCGACCGTCACCCGGTTGCTCGGCGTCGGCATCATCTCGACCATGAACGCCAGCAGCAACTGGCTCGAGACCCGCTGGACCAGGTCGCGGCGGAGGCCCGCTCCGAACTCGTTGTGGTCGTCGACCAGCTCGAGCAGGTCGGTGTACGGCGCGCCCGTCGCCCAGCCCCAGCCGTCGTTGTGGATGTCGACGGCGAACGCGGCCTGCTTCTCGCGGAACGGCCCCGTCCGCAGGTCGAGGATGCCGCCGGTGCACACGGTGCCGCGATAGGTCCCGGCCACCTCGGGCAGCAGCGCCCAGTTGAGCAGGTAGGCGTGGTCCATCAGGTTGCGGCCCATCAGTCCACTCGTGCTCGGCAGGTCGGAGGCGAGCATCAACCGCGCCGTCTCGATCGCACCGGCCGCGATCACGAAGATCGTGCCCCGCAGCGTCCCGGTCCGGTGAGCGGGGCTGTCGGGCGAGTCGTAGCACTTCACGTCGATGGAATCGACCCTCCCCGAGGTGGGGTCGACGTGCACCTTCGAAGCGACCGCCTGCGTGAGGCGTTGCACGTCGCCGGCCGCGAAGGCCCGCGCCAGCGTCCGGCCCGCGTGGTACTTGGCCTGCACCGGGCAGAGCGGCACGCAGTTGATGTTGCCCTGGCACCGTTCGCCCTCGTCGGCCTGGTGGGTGCTGACCGCGCCGTCGGGCGTGTAGCCGCTCCCGCCGTCGTACTCGGGGTTGGGGATGCCGTTGCGGGCCTGCGGGAACGGACGCACGTCGAGCGAGTAGCGCTCGCCGTCGAGTTCGACCTCGGTGCCGGCGATGCCCTTGGCCACCATCTTGTCGAGGTACGACAGCGGCATGCCCCGCATCGGGTAGACGTAGTCGTCGGGGAACGGGAGCCCGATCTCGCGCTGCTCCTCGACGTCGGCCGACACCCCCATCTCCCGTTCGGCGTCGCGGATGAACGGTTCCAGCTCGCCGTACGTGAGCGGCCAGTCGAGGCCCTGGCCGAAGAGGCTCTGCGTCTGGAAGTCGTCCGGCATGAAGCGCGGCGTCTTCGCCTCCCAGTGCATGGTGGTGCCGCCGTACACCCGGGTGTAGATGGTGTCGGAGATGTACGGCCCCGGCTGCACGAGGTAGCCGGAGGTCTCCGGCTCACCCGGCGCCGGTCGCTTGATGTCGACGCTGCGCGGCATCCGGGCGTTGGGGTTCCGGGCGAAGGGTGCCTGGTTGTCCTTGGTCGCCGTGCCGTAGAACCGGGTGAGGTAGTCCTCGTATCCCTTCAGCGAGATGTCATCGCTCGGACCTGCCTCCACCAGCAGCACCGACTTGCCGGCGGCGGCGAGCTGCTTGGCGGTGATCGCCCCGGCGATCCCGGCCCCGACGACGACCGCGTCGTAGGTGCGCTTCGCGGCGGTCTCGAGGGAGACCACGTCGTTCTCGTCGGATGAGTGGATCATGCGTCGCTCCGGGTGCTCGGTCTGCTCACGCGCCCAGCTTCGTCGCCAGTTGGTCGGCGGTGCGGGCCGCCATCGCGGCGATCGTGAGCGTGGGGTTCGAGGTGCCCATCGTCGGGAAGCTGCCCGAGCCGATCAGGTACAGGTTGTCGTGGTCCCAGCACCGCTGGGTGTGATCGACGACCGACGTCGCCGGGTCGTCGCCCATGATGTGCGTGCCGGCGAAGTGGCCCATGCCGTGGTAGTGGAAGACGCGCTCGCCGTACGCCGCCGATGGGAACCACTTGCCGCTGTCGGTGTGGGAGAAGTCGTCGATGCCGGCGTGCGCGAAGATCGCCCCGGCCACACGGCTGGCCTCGACCATCCCGGCCAGTGTGTAGTCGTCGATCCGGTAGTCGATCGCCGGGCGCGGGTTGCCGAGCGGGTCGCGGAGATCCCGGTCGAGCGTGACCCGGTTGTCGGGATCGGGGAGCTGCTCGACGGCGAGCGAGAACCGCACCTGCCGCGACAGCGTCGAGGTCAGTGACCGTCGCAGCGCGGCACCGAAGAGCCCCTCGTCGTACGCGGCCTGGTGCACCGTCGAGTCGGGGGCCCCGGTCGGAGCGCGCCAGCCGTCGTTGCCGACGTCGAACCGGAACGCGGCATGCGTGCCCCGGAACCCACCGCTCCTGAAGTCCTCGACGCCGGCCGTCGACGGCGGCCCCCGGAACGGCCACACCGGATCGGGCGTGAGCCCGTACGCGTACAGGGTGGGGTGGTCCATCAGGTTGCGGCCCACGAGGCCGGCCCCGTCGAGGCCGGAGTTGAGCATCACCTTGGCGTTCTCGACCGCGTGCGCCGCGAGCACGTACGCGCGCCCGACCGCCCGGTGCTCGGTGTGCCCGGTGTCGTCCCACCGGTGGTAGGTGACGCTGCTGACCGCCCCCGTCTCGGGTTCGACGTCGACGCGCGACACCACCGCCCTGGGGCGGATCTCCATCCGCCGCGGGTCGATCTGGGCGAGGGTGCGGTTGGCCGAGTACTTGGCCTGCACCGGGCAGATCGGTGTGCACGACGAGTTGCCCTGACAGCGCTCGCCCAGGTTGACCGCGGTCGCCTCGCCGTCGGAGCGACGGTCGAACGCACCGACCGGCTCGAACCCGGGTCGCGGCATCGAGTTCCGGGCCGCCGGGTAGTTGCGGATCACCACCGACGCCGACCCGGCGCCGATCGGCACCTCGAGACCGTCGATCTTCGCGGCGAGCCACTGGTCGGAGTAGCTCGGCGGCACCTTGTGCATCGGGTAGTCGTAGCCGTCGGCGAAGGTGATGCCCTGGTACGCCTGGTCGACGACATCGGCCGACACACCCATGTCGAGCTCGGCCTGGCGGTAGTAGGGCTCGAGTGCGTCGTACCCGATCGGCCAGTCGCGCCCGACGCCGAAGTTGGTGCGCATGTCGAAGTCCTGTGGCAGCATCCGCAGCGAGACGCCGAGCCAGTGCAGCGTCGACCCGCCCTGGAGTCGGGTGTAGCTGCTGCCGTAGACGTGCGGCCCGCGCTGCACGAAGTACCCGTTGCCGTGCTCGAGGTCGCCGGTGTCGGGCTGGGGTGCGTTGGGGCTCGGCGGCCACGCCGACTCGGGACCCTTGCCGGCCGCCTCGTAGTAGGTGCGCAGGTGTCGCTCGTAGCCGTCGAGCGACTGCGCCGACCCGTCGCCGGCTTCGAGCACGAGCACCTTCAAGCCGCGGTCGGTCAGATGCTTGGCGAGCACGGCACCGGCCACACCGGCGCCGACCACCACGACGTCGACGACGTCCACGTCATTCGCGCTCATCGCGTCACCTCCACCGGTGCCGTCGCCACCGGAGCCGTCGACCAGGCGCCGAAGCCCTGGGCGTCGCCGCCCGGCGCGTGGGCCTCGGCGGCCTGCCACTGCAGGCCGGCCAGGAATGCGGCCGCCGACACGACGTGCGTGTCGTCGAGGTCGCCGTCGCTGCCGTGGGCGTCGTGCCACGCCGCCGGGAGCTGGTGCCAGGTGCCGGTGTACCAGGCCACGATCAGGTTGCGCGCCACCGGCCCGAGATCGGAGCGAGCCAGGCAGGCGGCGACCGCGTCGTCGCCCGCATCGTCGTCGCCCAGCACGTCGAGCAGCTCGGCGACCAATGCCTCGGGCACCGCTGCCTCGAGCGCGTCGAGGTGCTCGCCGGCGACGCCGGTACCGATGAGCTCGGTGTGGCCGAAGCCCGTGAGTCGCACCGACGCGGCGACGAACCGGGCGAGGCGCTCGGCCCGATCGACGGCCGGGCGCCGCCAGGCGATCTCGTTCGTGATGCGCCCGGACGGGTCGCGCACCTCGAGCACGAGATCGCCGTCGTCGAGCCGGAACGGTCGGACCTGCGAGGTGCCGGACCAGTTGGGGAACAGGCTGGCGTCCAACAGGTGGACGACCTCGTCGTCGCCGAGGCGGTAGCGCCCGAAGTACGACAGGCAGGTCGAGTACGCCGCCGCCCGCTCGCTCTCGGACCCACCGACGGCGTCGTCGGTGTCGAGCGTCGGCCGGTCGGCCTGCACCATCTGCACGGCCATGAAGCCGTCGGTGGTGTAGACGAGGATCCCGTCCGGGTGCTCGCCGAGGGGGTGGACGAAGGAGCCGTCGTCGACGAACCGACGCCAGGTCACGAGACGCCAGGTCCCGGTGATGTCGAGCTCGGTGGTCATCGGGCTACTGCTTCAGCAAGGTGTTGACGGTCACGTGCGGCCACCTGATCAGGCCCGTCGCCGGGTCGGGCGAGTTCTGGTGGAAGTCGAGATCGATGACCTGGCTGTACTGCAGCTGGTCGACCTCCTGGCCCGTCTCGGCGCTACGGATCTTCTCGAGCCAGAAGGTCGCGGTCATGCGCACCGTGTTCGCGCGCTCGTCGATGAACGGGATGTTGTTGATCCCGCCGTGCTCGGAGTCGAGGGTGAACGTCGTCGTGTTCAGCACCTCGATCCCGGCCTCGGCCTGCTGCTCGAGCGTCTGGCGGAGCAGGAGGTTGGGATCGGCGACGATCGGGCCCTCGGCGGCCTGGAGGTACGGATCGTTGTACGTCGCAGGTGCCTTCGGGCTCACGTTCGTCGGCAGCGCCGAGGCTTCGGGGATCGACGGCGGTCCGTCGGTACGCACCGGCGGGCCGCCCAGCAGCATGATCGAGTCGCCGTGCGGGATCGTGCCGCTGCGAGCGATGTTCAGCTCGGGGACCGGTTCGCGGTCGGTGGTGCCGTTCTTGACGATCGTGGAGAGGTTGAGGAACATCCCGGTCTCGGCGTGCAGGAGCACGTCGCTCGTGGCGTCGGTGACTCGCTGGCGGTACTCGAGTGCGGCCACGAACTGGTCGACGTCGCCGCCGCGGTTCCTCGCGGGTGCACCCGGGTCGCGGAGCTCGAGGATCTCGCTGTAGGACTGGAGCCCCAGGACGAAATCGCCGAGGTCGGTCGGCTTGGAGCCGGGCGACGGGAGTGCGATCAGGTTGAAGCCCCGGTGTCCCGACCAGGTGCCCTGGAGCTCGTTGAACACGTGGGCGGTCATCTCGGCCGGGGACAGCTCCCTGTCCCGTGCGGCATCCTGGGCCGCCCGGGCCGGGTCGGCGAGCAACCGCCCCGTGGTCTCGCCGCTCAACCTGACGAGACCGTGGGTCGCCAGCTGGTCATCCATGTCGTCCTCCGGGTGTGGTCGTCTCGGCGGGCGCCGACCGGCAGTCGTCCGCCGCGATCGGGCGGGACGTCGTCCGGCAGACTCCCGTGCCGACGGCGGTGATCGCGCGGCGAGCCCCGGACAGATCGCTCCCCAGTGTGGTATTGCCCATAACCGCCTTCCGCCGCCGCGAGCTGGCCAACGTATACCGACCCGCGAGGACGACGCAAGAGGGGTCTCGCGACCCCCGGGGGGGCACCGCACGACAGCGGCTCGTGGTCGGCCGCAGGCACACGGACGGCGGTGGGGGATCGCGCGCCGCCACGGGTCGACGCGCCCGCCGACCGAGCGACGCATGGCGGTCGGTACGATCCGTGGCATGGCGACGTCGGTGCCCGTGGTCGACCTCGGGTCGGTCGCGGCCGACGAGCTGACGGAGGTCTTCCACAGGGTCGGCTTCGTGGTCGTCACCGGGCACGGCGTGCCCGGTGCGGTCGTCGACGACGTGTTCGCGATGATGGAGCGCTTCTTCGCGCTGCCCGAGGCCGACAAGCTGCGCATCGACAAGAGACGGTCGCGGTGGTTCCGCGGCTGGGAACCGGTCGGCACCGAGTACACCAACGACCGCGTCGACGTCCGCGAGCAGATCGATCTCTGGACCGATCGCGAGCCGGTCGCCGACATCGGCAACCCTTGGGACCGTCTCCTCGGCCCCAACCAGTGGATGCCCGACGACGTGCTGCCCGGCCACCGGACCATCTCGCTGCGGTTCATGGACGAGATGTCGCGCGTCGCCGACCGGGTCCTGCGACGTCTGAGCGTCGGCCTCGGTCTCGGCGATCGCCACCTCACGTCGCAGTTCGGCGACGCGACCATGTCGCTCGCCAAGTTCATCCGCTACCCGCCGACGCCGGCCGGCGGTGCGGGGGTCAACGCCCACCACGACACCGGGTTCGTCACGGTCCTCGCAGCCGGCGAGACCCCGGGTCTCGAGGTCGAGCACCCGGGCGGCGAGTGGATGCCCGTACCGGTGGTGCCGGACGGCCTGGTGATCAACATCGGCGAGATGCTCCAGGCGATGAGCGGCAACTACCTGGTCGCCACGCCGCACCGCGTGATCGCAGCCGACGAACGGCTGTCGGCGGCGTACTTCCACGGACCCTCGCTCGACATGCCCCTGACGCCCCTCCCGCTCTCCGCCCCGTACACCGAGCGGGTCGCGGCCAGCCCTCGCCACCGCGACGCCGGCTTCATGGCCCTGCGCGGGCAGTCCGGCACCGGGGTCGGCGACATGCAGGGCACGCACGTCGCGCAGACCTACGGCGAGCAGCTCTGGAACTACTTCCAGCGCAGCTATCCGGACCATCCGACCGTCGTGGCCGCCGGCCGGCCGGGCGGGCCGAGCGGTCCGGCCGGTATAGTGGAGGGCCGCAGTTTGGTTGAGTGACCGAAGGGCGTGGGCCGCGTGCCCACGCCCTGTTTGTTGAAAGGAGGCGACATCGATGGGAGGCACGAAGGACACCCCGGTGGTCGCCGCCGTTCGCGAACTGGTCGCACCGATCGTCACCGACCTCGGTCTCGATCTCTACGACGTCGAGCAGCGCGGCGGCACCCTGCGCGTCACGATCGACACCCCGCCCGGCACCGACCACGGGGTCGACCTCGACACGATCGCGCTGGCGACGAGGCTGATCTCGACCGACCTCGACCATCACGACCCCGTGCCGGGGCGGTACACGCTCGAGGTGACGAGCCCCGGCGTCGAGCGCGCGCTGCGCACCCCCGCCCACTTCCGACGCGAGGTCGGCAAGACGCTCTCGATCCGGCTCGCCGACGTCGAGGCCGCGCAGCGTCGGTTCGAGGGGGTCCTGGTCGCCGCCGACGACACCACGGCCACGATCCAGGTCACGACCGACGACGACGTCGTCCACCGCGTGGTGCCGCTCGATCAGATCGATCGTGCCAAGACGGTGTTCGAGTGGGGACCACAGCCCAAGCGCGGCGGCAAGGGCGCCCCGGGTGGCAAGAAGAGCAAGAGTGGCAAGAAGAGCAAGAGTGCCGGGAAGAGCGCTGCAGCGACGACTGCGACCGGCGCGAAGCAGCCCCGCCACGATGCGGCGCGACAGGACGATCAGGTGACGACGTCACCGACCCGAAAGGAGTCCACGTGAGCAATCTCGACATGGGCGAGGCGATCCGTCTCCTGGCCCAGGAGAAGAACATGTCGGAGGACGATCTCCTCCACGTGCTCGTCGACGCCCTCGCCAGCGCGTACAAGCGCCGGCCCGGCGCCGCCGACGAGGTCATCGTCGAGGTGAACCCGACCACGATGGACTTCACCTTCACCGCCTACGACCTCGACGAGGACGGCAACTGGGTCAACGAGCGCGACGACACGCCCGACCGCGCCGATCTCGGCCGCATCGCGGCGACGACGTTCCGGCAGGTGATGAGCCAGCGCATCCGCGAGGTCGAGCGCGACCGCAAGTTCGAGGAGTACGCGAACCGCGAGGGCGACATCGTCACCGGCATCATCCAGCAGACCGACACCCGCTACACGCTGCTCGACCTCGGTCGCGTCGAGGCACTGCTGCCCCAGGCCGAGCAGGTCATGTACGAGCGGCCCAACCCGGGTGATCGCTCGAAGGCCTACATCGTCGAGGTCCGCAAGACGGTCAAGGGTCCCCAGATCGTGGTCTCCCGCACGCACCCCGGGCTGATCAAGCGCCTGTTCGAGCTCGAGGTGCCCGAGATCGCCGACGGCATCGTCGAGATCAAGGCGTGCGCCCGCGAGCCGGGCCACCGTACGAAGATCGCAGTGTGGTCGAACGACCACAACGTCGATCCGGTCGGCGCGTGCGTGGGCGCGCGCGGCGCTCGCGTCCGCATGGTCGTGACCGAGCTGCGCGGCGAGAAGATCGACATCGTCCCGTTCAGCGACGACCTCTCCGACTTCGTCGCGAAGGCGTTGTCGCCGGCCAAGGTCAATCAGGTCAACATCTCCGAGGACGGCACCGCCGCCGACGTGATCGTGCCCGACCACCAGCTCAGCCTGGCGATCGGGCGCGAGGGCCAGAACGCGCGCCTGGCGGCGCGCCTGACCGGCGTGCGCGTCGACATCCGGTCCGAGACGCAGGTCGCCGAGGGCGTGCCTGCGGGCGGGTACCTGGAGCGCGACGACGTCGAGTACGCGGAGGGTGAGTGGCGTGAGAACGCCGAGACCGGCGAGATGGAGTGGCACGCCGCCGATGGCTCGGTGATGTCCCAGGCCCAGTGGGCCGAGCAGAACGGCGTCGAGCTCGAGGCCGACGACGCACCGCCGGCCGACGGTGACGCCGGTGCGGACGCTGTGGCCGATGCGGACGCTGCCGCTGACGGCGTCGCGGACGCTGCCGACGGCGTGGCCGACGCCGATCCCGAGGAAGGGGACGAGGCCGGCGGCGCCGAGCCCGAGACGGCCGAGGGTGCTGCACCCGAGGCGGCCGAGGATGCGCCGGCGACGAGCGATGCCGAGTCCGGGGACGACGGGGCGGGGAGCGACGAGTCCGGAGATGACGGCACGGCGTGACGGGCCGCTCCGCACCTGCATCGGCTGCCGGGCGATCCGCCCGCAGACCGATCTGCTCCGCTGCACCCTCGGTGACGGAGGGCGCATCGTGCTGGATCGGCGCGCCCCGGGTCGCGGCGCGTGGTTGTGCGGTCCGGCGTGCCTCGACGAGGCCGCCCGGCGCGGCCGCTTCGAGCGTGCGTGGCGGCAGCGGGTCGACCCAGCGGCGATCGACCGTCTCCGAAGCGAGCTCGCGGCTTCCGACGACCTGACACCGAACGACCACGAAGCGGGTGGGGATCGCCCACGACGCTGCGAGACTGAACGACCGACGAAAGGCTGATGACGAGCGTGCCCAAGAAGATCCGAGTACACGAGCTGGCGAAAGAGCTCGGCATGACCAATGCCGAGACGGTCGACCTGTGCAACAAGCTGGGCGTGCCGATCAAGGGTCACTCGTCGTCGCTGCAGGAGGCGTACGCCGACATGGTGCGCCGACGCGCCGAGCGCGACGGCCTCGTCCGGGACGAGCAGCCGCCCGAGCCGGAGAAGCCCGCGAAGAAGAAGCGGCCCGCCAAGAAGGCGGCTGCGAAGAAGCAGGCGGCCGAGCCGAAGCCCGCGGCCGAACCCACCACCGAGTCCGTCACCGACACCACGACCACCGACACCACCCCCTCGGCCGCCACCGACGAGATGGCGCCGGAGACGACCGAGCAGGCCGAACCGGCCACGCCGGTCGCCGACGAGGTTCCGGCCGCGCCGGGTGTCTCGCCGTCGTCCACCGAAGCGGTGGCGCCTGCGGCAGAGCCCGAATCGCCGTCGCCCGAACCCGCACCGGAGCCGGTGGTGGAGACCCCGCCCGTGCCGACCCCTGCACCCGAGCCGGAGCGAGCGCCCGAGCCCGAGCCGGTCGCCAGCGCCGGCCCGGCCGCCGAACCGATCGCGAGTCCGGGCCCCGAGGCCCGCATCATCTCGAGTGGTCGGCCCGACGCACCGCCCGCACCCGAGCGCGCCGCGCCGCCGGCGGCCCGCACCGCACCTGCGAAGAAGGCTCCGCCGCAACCTCCCCGCACCTCGTCGGGCAAGCCGATCCCGCCGCCGCCCGGTCGCCCGGTGTCGTCGTCGGGGAAGCCGATCCCGCCGCCGCCCGGATCGGCGCGGCCCAGCGCTCCCGGCGGTCGTCCCAGCCCCGGCGGTCGCTCCTGTGGCTACGCCGGCCGCACCGGCGGACCCGGTGGCGGTCGCCCGTTCGGCGGACCCGGTGGGGGAGGCCCCGGCGGAGGTCCGGGCCGTCCCGGCGGTGGCCGCCCGAGTGGCCAGCGCCGGCCACCTCGCCGGAGCAAGCGCCGTCGCCGTCGCGATCGCGACGAGCTCCAGCCGACCGAGCAGAGCTACACGGCCGCCGACGCGCCAGTGCCCGAGGGCACGGTCGTCGTCGAGCGCGGCGCGTCCGCGCAGGAGTTCGGGCCCAAGCTCAACCGGACCGCCGGCGACGTGATCAAGTTCCTGCTCTCGCACGGCGAGATGGTCACCCTGACGATGCCGCTCTCCGACGACCACATGGAGCTGTACGCGCTCGAGCTCGGTGCCGACGTGCTCCTCGTCGATCCCGGTCAGCAGCAGGAGATCGAGCTCCAGGCGATGTTCGACGACTCCGACGACGACGACGAGTCGGCGCTCCAGCAGCGCCCGCCGGTGATCACCGTCATGGGTCACGTCGACCACGGCAAGACCACGGTCCTCGATCGCATCCGCTCGGCCAACGTCGTCGACGGCGAGGCCGGGGGGATCACCCAGCACATCGGCGCCTATCAGGTCGACCGCAACGGCAAGATGCTGACGTTCATCGACACGCCGGGCCACGCGGCGTTCACGCAGATGCGTGCACGCGGCGCTCAGGCCACCGACATCGTCGTGCTCGTCGTCGCCGCCGACGACGGCGTGATGCCCCAGACGATCGAGGCGATCAACCACGCCCGGGCCGCCGACGTGCCCATCGTGGTCGCCGTCAACAAGATCGACAAGGACAACGCCGACCCGCAGCGGGTCCTGACCGAGCTGGCCGAGCAGGAGCTCGTGCCGGAGGCATGGGGCGGCGACACGATCGTCGTCGAGATGTCGGCCCTCGAGGGCCTCGGCATCGACGATCTGCTCGACCAGCTCAACGTGGTCGCCGAGCTCGAGGAGCTCGAGGCCAACCCGACGGGCCGTGCCAAGGGCATCGTGCTCGAGGCCAACCTCGACAAGGGCCGTGGTCCCGTCGCCACGATCCTCGTCGACAAGGGTGAGCTCAAGCGCGGCGACCCGATCGTCGCCGGTCCGGCATGGGGCCGCGTCCGGGCGATGATCAACGACCGCGGGGAACAGGTCGACCTCGCCGGACCGTCGACCCCGGTCGAGGTGCTCGGCCTCGCCACGATGCCCGAGGCCGGTGACGAGTTCCGGTCCGCACCCGACGAGAAGACCGCCCGCACTGTCGGGGAGGCCCGCGAGCACCACCGCAAGATCCGCGACCAGCGCGGCGACGCCCGGGTCAAGTCGGGCGTGAAGCTCGAAGACATCTTCGAGCAGATCCAGACCGGCGAGTCGGCGACGCTCAACCTCATCCTGAAGGCCGATGTCCAGGGTTCCCTCGAAGCGGTGACCGAGAGCCTGCGCAAGCTCGAGACCGACGACGTCGATCTGACCTTCGTGCACCGTGCCGTCGGTGGCATCAGCGAGAACGACATCACCCTCGCGGCCACCACCAACTCGACGATCCTCGGCTTCAACGTCCGCCCCGACCGCAAGGCTCGCGAGGCAGCGGAGCGGGAGCAGGTCGAGATCCGCACCTACGAGATCATCTACAAGTTGCTCGAGGACATCGAGCAGGCGATGGTCGGCATGCTGGCGCCCGAGTTCGAAGAGGTCGTCACCGGCGACGCCGAGGTCCGCGAGATCTTCCGGGTGCCGCGCATCGGGGCGATCGCGGGCTGCTACGTGCAGAACGGCGTCATCACCCGCGGTTCCAAGGTGCGCTTCCTGCGCGACGGCACGATCATCTGGAAGGGCTCGATCACCTCGCTCAAGCGCTTCAAGGACGACGTCACCGAGGTCCGCGCCGGGTTCGAGTGCGGCATCGGTCTGTCCGACTTCCAGGACCTCAAGCCGGGCGACGTGATCGAGACCTACCAAGAACAGCAAATCGAACGCACCCTCTGAGCCGAGCCGAGTTCGACGATCGCTGCGTTGCCGTCGGCCGCTCGTTGCCGGAAGGCAACTCGGGCGCTCGGCTGCCTTGGGCTCGTCGAACTCGATCTCGGCTCGGGGGATTCGACGGGTTGGTGTCCGGGGAACGGTGTGACGGGTTCGGCCGGGAGCACACACGGGCGTCGACGGGGCGTATCGTGAACGGATGGCTCGCGGACGGAACTCTTCGCATCGGGGACAACGGACGGCACGCGTGTCGGAGACGTTGCGGGAGATCATCGCCGAGGAGCTCGTGCGCATCGACGACGAGCGGCTCGAGTTCGTGACGATCACCGGGATCGACGTCGACCCCGAGCTCAACCGGGCGATGGTGATCTTCGACTCGCTGTCCGACGCCGACCGCGACGACGAGATCGTCGCCGTCCTGCAGGAGCACCGCGCCCGCCTGCAATCGTCGATCGCCCGCCAGATCAGGGCGAAGAAGACGCCGATCCTCTCGTTCGAGCCCGACATGGCGCTACGGGCGGCGGAGCGCATCGACGACATCCTGCGCGCCGACCGCGAGCGGCGACAGTCGGGCTGAGCCGTGGGCAGGCGCCGAGTCGCCACGACCCACGGCGTGTGCATCGTCGACAAGCCGCCCGGCGTCACGAGCCACGACGTCGTCGGGATGCTCCGCAAGCGCTTCGGCGAGCGCCAGGTGGGACACGGCGGAACGCTCGACCCCGGCGCGACCGGCGTGCTCGTCGTCGCCGTCGGGATGGCGACCAAGCTGCTCCGCTTCGTCGAGTCGACCCGCAAGTCCTACGAGGGCGACATCGTGTTCGGCGTCGAGACCTCGACGCTTGACGCGGACGGCGAGGTGACGGCGACGCACGCCATGGGCCCGATCGACGTGGGAGCCGCTCGTGCGGCGATCGCCGCGCACCTGACCGGTCCGATCGAACAGGTCCCGCCGATGGTCTCGGCCGTCAAGATCGACGGCAAGCGGCTGCACGAGCTCGCCCGTGACGGCATCGAGGTGGATCGTCCACCGCGGCCGGTCACGATCCACCGCTTCGACGTCGTCGAGACGGACGATCCGATGGTGCTGCACGCCGGCGTCGACTGCTCCGCAGGGACGTACATCCGCACGCTCGCCGCCGACCTCGGACGCCTGCTCGGCGGTGGGGCACACCTGCGGTCGCTGCGACGCACCGCGGTCGGCGAGTTCGGTCTCGATCGTGCCGCACCGCCGGACGAGTGCGAGCTGATGCCCGTCGAGACCGCCGTCGCCGGTCTCGCGTCGGTCTCGGTGTCCGACGAGGTCGCCGCACTGATCGCGAACGGCCGCGTCCTCGACACCTTCGAGGGCGACGGGCCGTGGGCGGTGACGCACGACGGGACACTGGTCGCCGTCTACGAGCCGTTCCGCGCCGGTCTGGCCAAGCCCTCGGTGGTGCTTCCGACGGCGGCGGGGCGGTAGCTTCGCAGGGGTGCAGGTCTTGGAGAACACCGCCGTCGAACCGTTTCCCGGCGAGCGGACCGTCGTCACCGTGGGCGCCTACGACGGGCTGCACATCGGCCATCAGGCCGTGATCGCCGAGGTGCGGCGCATCGCCGCCGAGCGGCAGGCGAGGAGTGCGCTCGTGTCGTTCGACCGGCACCCGGCATCGGTCGTCCGACCTGCGTCGGCACCGCGGCTGTTGACCGATCACGAGCAGCGACTCGAGCTGTTCGATGCGACGGGCATCGACGTCGCGCTCATCTTGCCCTTCGACCGCTCGCAGGCCGAGGAGTCGGCCGAGGACTTCGCCGAGCGGGTCCTGGTGCGCTGCCTGCACGCCGAGTGCGTGGTCGTCGGCAGCGACTTCCACTTCGGCAAGGACCGGGCCGGCGACGTCGACCTGATCCGCAAGCTCGGCGCCGAGCACGACTTCGACGTCGTGCCGCTCGAGCTCGTCGCCCGCGCCGACGGCGTCGGCGAACCGGTGAGCTCGACGGCGATCCGCCGCGCGCTCGCCGGGGGCAACGTCGCGCTCGCGGCCCGCATGCTCGGCCGGCCCTTCGAGGTCCGCGGCACGGTGATCCAGGGCGACGAGCGAGGCCGGCTGCTCGGGTTCCCGACGGCCAACATCGAGGTCCCGAACCGCATCTGCCTGCCGGCCGACGGCGTCTACGCGGGCCACTACAGGCACCCGGACGGCACGGAGCGGACGTGCGCCATCAACATCGGCCGGCGGCCGACCTTCTACGAAGACGCCGACACGTCGCTGCTCGAGGCCCACGTGCTCGACTTCGACGGCGACCTCTACGGCCAGCCGGCCATCGTGCGCTTCGTCGAGTTCCTGCGCTCGGAACGCAAGTTCAACGGCGTCGAGGAGCTGATCGAGCAGCTCCAGCACGACATCGCCGCGACCCGCCACGTCGTCGACTGACCCGTGACGACGCACGCCAGGCTTGCTTCGTCACGTCAGCCCGGCCAGATGATCTCGCCGGCGTCGTAGAGGTCGGCGGCGAGGTCGGGGTCGAACGAGCCCTCGACCTCGGGTGTCTCGCCGTCGCCGAAGAAGCCGACCGCCTCGTAGCTCTCGATCTCGCTCGTCAGCTCGGCCTCGACGGGGACTCCGATGTCGGAGCCGTCGGGCGTGCTGTCGACGACCGTCCGGGCGTCGACCTGCCACCGGTACAGCTCACCCTCGAGCGTCTGGAAGCCGGGGTTGCCGTTGGCCTCGGCCAGGTCGATCGCGACCTGCGCTGCCGCCTCGGGATCGTCGATCGCGTCGTGGAGCCCTCGCAGTGTGGCTCGCATGAAGTCCTCGGCGGCGGTGGGATGGGTGTCGATGAACTGCCGGCTGGTGTAGATCAGACCGAACGAGCCCGGGATCCCCACGTCGCTCGGGTCGTACAGATCGAAGTCGACCCCGGAGCGCTCCAGTGCGCCGGGTTCGTTGCTGCGCCATCCGGGGAGCGCCGTGAGCTCGTCGATCGCCCAGTGGGCGTTCGGATCGAACCCCTCGACCTGCGCGGTGGTGAAGTCGGCACCCTCGACGAGGTCGGCCTCCTGGGCGAGCATGGCGGCGATCGCCGGCGGCAGCAGCCCCTTGACGCCGATGGTCTGCCCGGCGAGGTCGTCCAGCGATTCGGCCCGATCGGGCTTGACCATCAAGACGTCGATCGCGACGTGCCCGTCGACGGTGAGTGCGACGAGATCGGTGTCGTTGCGGGCGTTGTACGACGCGAGCTCGGTGAACGATCCCGCCGTCGAGAACTGCACCTCACCCGCCGCGACGAGGGGTGGGTTGTCGGTCGAGAAGCTCGGTGTGATCTCGACGTCGAGGCACAGGTCGTCGTAGTACCCGTTGGCATCCGCGACGAACACCTCGGTCATCGAGGCGGCGGCGGCGAAGCTGAACCCGGTGAAGTAGCTGATCGTGCCCGCGGCTCGGTTCGCCTCGCACCGCTCGTCGGGGAACGCCTCGCCGTCCTCGAGAGCGGGTGCGTCGGCCCCGGCCGCGTCGCCCGGTCCGTCGTCGGAGCAGGCGGCGGCCGCGAGGCTGCCGACGAGGACGATCGAGATGAGGGAGGGCTTCATGGATCTCCTCGGGGCCTGGGGGAGGGGGACGGCCCGAGGCTACCGGCGGGTACCGCGCCGACGAAGTCGGCGTTCAGCGAGTCGGCCCGGGTCGTTGCGAGACGTGCCAGACGAGCAGCCAGCGCTCGAGCAGGGCGACGAGCAGTTGGGCGACGATGCCGAGCGCGGCGGCGCACAGGATGGTGGTCCACAGCGTCTCGGAGGAGTTCTGGGCAGCCTGCCGGCCGATCGCCCCGAGACCGTCGGACGAGAACGCCGATCCCTCGGCGAAGTAGGCGGCCGCGAGCCCCAGGCCGATGTTGAACCGGCTGGCCGTGAACAGCGCCGGGATCGCCGAGGGCAGACGCAGTCGCCACAGCACCTCCCGGCGCGTCGCGTCGACCGAGGCGAACAGCTCGCGGGCGGCGTCGTCGGCCGACCGCATGCCCCCGACGGTTGCGTACACGAACGCCGGGATGGTCACGAAGACCGTCAGGAACAGCACGGTCGGTTCCCCGAACCCGACGAGGAGCACGATCGAGGTGATGTAGGCGACCCACGGGGTGACCATCATCAGCACGAGCGTCGGTTGTGCGGCGATCTCGGCCCGACGCGAAGACGCCAGGAGGGCGCCGACCGACACGCCGATGATCAATGATCCGAGCAGGCCGAGCGCGAGGTGCCGCGCCGTCGTCGCCGTGTGGCCGAGGAAGAAGCCGGGGTCGTCGAGGAAGGTCGTGACGATCTCCGACGGGGCCAGTAGGACGAAGGGCCGCACGTCGAAGATGCGGACGGCGGCCTCCCACACGGCCACGAGCCCCGCGACGCCTGCGAGCGCCCAGGTCACCGACGAGGTGCGATCGCCGTTCACGTCCGGCTGACCTCGCGCAGCAGCGAGCGCAGCTCGGTCTCGTGGGCGAAGAAGTCCGGCGTGTCCTCGACGTCAGCGAGGCGAGGACGGGTCAGGTCGATTCCGATCTCACCGGCGATCCGTCCCGGTCGGTGCGACATCACGGCGACTCGATCGGACAGGAAGACCGCTTCCGCGATCGAGTGGGTCACGAACACGACGGTCGCACGCGACGGCGCGGTGAGCCGGGCGAGCATGTGGCGCATGTCGGCGCGCGTGATCTCGTCGAGCGCGGCGAACGGCTCGTCCATCAGGAGCAGGGGAGCGCCGAGCGCGAACGCCCGGACGAGGCCGACCCGCTGCCGCATCCCGCCCGACAGCTCGTGCGGGTAGGCGTCGCCGAAGTCGGCCAGGCCGACGTCGGTCAGGAGCGCGTCGACGTCGGGCGTGGTCGCCGGATTGGCGGCGGCGTTGATGTCGAGCAGCAGGCTCGCGTTGGCCCGCACGCTCCGCCAGGGGAGGAGCGCCGGTGACTGCGGGACGAGACCGATCGCCTTGCGGTTGCGGGCAAGCTGCGGCGGCGCGCCGTTCACCGAGATCGTCCCGGTCGTGGGGTGTTCGAGACCGGCGATCATGCGGAGCAACGTGGTCTTACCGCACCCGCTCGGACCGAGGATCGTGACGATCTCGCCGCTCCCGATCGCGAGCGAGATGTCGGCGACCGCTTCGAGATCCCCGAACCGCTTGGACGCACCGACGACGTCCACCGCGGCTCCCGATTCCATCGCCCGGACGGTATCGGTTGTGAGTGGATCAACGACGCCCGTAGCCTTGCGTGGTCCGTCGAGGGGTCGTCTCGATTGCTTCGGCGTGATGCGGACGGCCCGGCAGGGTCGACGCGACCTCCACATGGAAGGCAGCACGACATCATGGCGCTCACGCCCAAGGCCGACATCGTTGCGAAGCACGGTGCGAACGAGAACGACACCGGCTCACCCGAGGTGCAGATCGCACTCCTCACCGATCGCATCCAGCACCTCACCGAGCACCTCAAGGTGCACGCCAAGGACCACCACAGTCGTCGTGGCCTGCTGATGCTCGTCGGGCGCCGCCGCCGCATGCTCGACTACCTGCGCGACATCGACGTCGAGCGCTACCGCGCCCTCATCGCATCCCTCGGCCTGCGCCGCTGACATCGGCGCCGTCGCGGCGTCGCCTCCACCCACTCGTCCGAGTGGTGTCGGCCGCGGCTCGGCTGCAGTCCGAGCCGCCGCAGCTTCGGCGCTCGTCCGGCGATCCGCCCGCCTCCCCGCGACACGCACGAGGCGGACCGCGCGTTCGCTGCGGCGACGCGACCTCGCGATGTCGACGTCCGCACCCTGACCGGCGGGCCCGGGTCGTCCGCGTCGCGCCGCGTGGCCCGCACCGGGGTCCCCGGCGAGACCGCCGACGGATGAGCCGCTACGGTCGCTCGCGGTGGACGACGGGCGCGGCGCGAGCGAGGTCGAGCGGCTGGAGGCCGCGATCGCAGCGCTCGAGGCGCAGCGGGAGCAGCTCGGAGATGCGGTCGTCGACACCGCGCTGGCACCGTTGGGCGCCGAGCTCCGGAGGCTCGCCGCGGCACCGCGCACCCGCCGACGTCAGGTGACCGTCATGTTCGCCGACCTGTCCGGGTACACGACGCTGTCCGAGCAGCTCGACCCCGAACAGGTCGCCTCGATGCTCGCCGGGTTCTGGCGCCACGTCGACGCCGTGATCGAGCAGCATCGCGGCAGGGTCTTCAGCCACATGGGCGACGGCGCGATGGCGGTCTGGGGCGCCGACGTGTCGTCGGAGGACGACGCGACGACAGCCGTGGATGCTGCGCTCGCGATCGTCGACCTCGTCGAGACCAACGGCGTGGTGATCGCCGGCACCCGGTTCGACGCGCAGGTCAGCATCGGGATCAACACCGGTCTCGGGCACCTGGTCGACCTCCAGGACGCGACCGTCGTGGGCGACTCGGTCAACGTCGCCGCGCGGCTGGAGTCGGCGGCACCCGCCGGGGCCGTGCTGATCAGCCGGTCGACGTTCCACCAGGTGCGTGGCATCTTCGACGTCTCGGACCGGGGGACGCTCGATCTCAAGGGTCGCGCCGGAGCCGTGCACGCCTACGAGGTCCTGCGTCGTCGACCGCGGACCTTCCACCGGCCGACGCGCGGGGTGGAGGGCATCGAGACCGCGATGATCGGGCGTGACGACGAGTTGGCGACCATCGTCGACCGCCACCACCGCGTCCTGACGACGTTCGAACCCTGTACGACGCTGGTGGTCGGCGAGTCCGGGGTCGGCAAGTCGCGCCTCTTGCACGAGGCGTACGACTGGTTGGAGACGTGCGGCATCCACGTTCGGTACTTCGAGGGCCGCTGCCGGCCCGACCACCCCGATCGGGCCTTCTCGCTCCTGCGCTCGATCCTCTCGCACCGGTTCGAGATCAACGACAACGACTCCGCCGAGATCGCCTTCGGCAAGCTCGCCACCGGGATCGCCGGCCTGCTCGGTCCCGATGTCGACGCGATGCTGATGAGCGGCAACATCGGCGGCCTCGCCGGGTTCGGCACCGGCGACTCCGACGGCTCGATGATGCGCTCGGCGGCGTTGGCCGACGTGCGAGCGCTGTTCGAGGGGTTCGTCAGCGGAGGACTCCCGGCCGTGCTCGTCGTCGAGGACATCCACTGGGCGGACGCCGAGTCGCTCGACCTGCTCGAGCACGTCGTCGGAGAAGCACCGCCGGGCCTCGCCGTGCTCGCGTCCGCCCGACCCGAGATCGCGTCCGCGCGCCCCGCATGGCTCGACGAGACGTCGCCGCGGTCGCACGACCACCGCGTCATCCAGCTCGCGCCGCTGGACGACGAGCAGATCGGGCGGTTGCTCGACGAGCTCCTGCAGTTCGCCGACACGGTCCCCGACGAGCTCCGCGAACAGACCCGGCAGGTCTGCGACGGCAACCCGTTCCACGTCGAGGAGCTCGTCAAGATGCTGATCGACGACGGGGTGATCGACGTGGGCGACCCATGGGTGATCCACGCCGACCGCTTGCGCGAGCGCCGCGTGCCCACGACGTTGACGGGCGTCCTCCAGGCCCGCCTCGACCTCCTCCCCGCCGACGCGTTCCGCGTGCTGCAGGTCGCGAGCGTGATCGGCCGGTCGTTCTGGATGGAGGCCGTGCGGCGACTCATCGGCGGGACGATCTCGGCCGACGGCGTCGACACCGCGATCGCGGCGCTGGCGGACGCGGAGTTCGTCCATCGCCCGCCCGTGAGCCGCTTCGCCGGGACGCAGCAGTTGAGCTTCAAGCACGAGTTCACCCGTGCGGTCACCTACGACACGGTGGCGCTGGAGGATCGGCCCGCCCTCCACGCCGCCGCCGCCACCTGGCTGACCGATATCGCCGGCGATCGCCCCGCCGAGCAGGCGATCGCGATCGCACGTCATCTCGACGCCGCCGCCGACCCGACGTCCGCCGCGAGCTGGTTCGAGCGGGCCGCCCGCCACGCTCGCACCCAGAGCGCGTTCGTGGACGCCGCGCGGCTGTTCGCATCGGCGGTGGCGCGGTATCCCAGCGGGTCGGCCGAGGGACATCGGGCGGCCCTCGCCCGTGCGGACTCGCTCGTGGTCAGCGGGCAGTTCGACGCCGCCAAGGACGAACTGCACGGGATGCTGGCCGACGGGTTGGTGCCGGGCGACGTGAAGAAGCGCGCAGGAGCGCACCTCGCGCGCATCGCGTTCCTGCGCGACGGTGACTTCGCACATGCGAAGCGGTTGCTCGACGACGCGATCGCGATCCCGATCCCCGACGAGGCGACGTCCGACGCACACGACTTCGTCCGGCACCAGCTGGCGAACCTCCACATCGTCGTGGGTGACTACCCGGCAGCGGTCGCATGCCTGGAGGAGAACCTGGCCCGCGGTGGCCATCGCCGCGACCGCAACCGTCACGGGTGGGGGTTGAACAACCTGGTGCACGCACTCGCCCAGGACGGCCAGTTCGATCGCGCCCGTGCCGTGGCCGACGAGGCGGTGGCCGCGGCCGCCGAGCTCGACGACCCGCGCCTCGACATGGCCGTGCGCGCGCAGCTCGGTCTGATCGCGGTCGTGCAGGCGGACTGGCCGGCGGCCCGGTACCACTT
The DNA here is from genome assembly GCA_965601765.1 of uncultured Ilumatobacter sp. Lineage (GTDB taxonomy): Bacteria > Actinomycetota > Acidimicrobiia > Acidimicrobiales > Ilumatobacteraceae > Ilumatobacter. The sequence continues at coordinate 20,879 of CBFCWS010000004.1, forward strand.
CGATCTCGCGCAGGCCGTCAATCGACGCAACCGCGACATCGAGAAGCTCGCAACCGTCGCCAACTTCCTCGGCGAGATCGCCGTCGAGCTCGGCGATCTCGAGCGGGCGCGCGAGGAGTTCGCCGCCGCGGCCGAGTACGCGATCGAGGCGTCGGTGCTCACCGAGCTGATGCGTTCGATCGTCGGACTCGTCGACCTGCTCGGCTGCTGGGGTCACACGGATCTCGCGGCGCGCGTCTTCGCTACGTGCCTCGCACACGAGTCCGCGGGCGGTGAGGTGCAGCGGTACGGCGCCGCCGTCGCCGCCCGTCACGGCTTCGACCACCCGGTCGAACCGGCCGAGGTCGATGCCGTGGCCCTGGCGCGCGCCCTCGTGGCCGCGACCCGCGAGGACGCCCACACCGTCGCCGACCTGCTGTCCACCAACGCGCGAGGAGCACTGACATGAACGATCGAGCATCAGGCGAGCAGCCGGCCGGCGCACGGGCCGGCCTGCTCTCGTCCGGGAACCACTACGACGTGGTGGTCGTCGGGGCCGGGCCGGGTGGCACCTATGCCGCATGGCGCCTGCAGACCGGTGACCTGGGTCCCGGCGGCCATCGGCTCCCGGTCGAACCGGGAGATCGCCGGATCCTGCTGGTCGAGGGGAGCTACCGCATCGGCGGTCGCCTCGAGTCGCTGCGGCCGCCGGGATGCCCGGAGCTCCCCGCCGAGTTCGGCGGGATGGGCTTCTCGCCACACGACACGATGATCACCGCGATCGTCGACGACGTGCTGAAGATCCCGGCCAAGCCGTTCGTGATGCCGACCGCCAACGACCTGGTCTACATCCGGGGCGTACACCTCACCAACGCCCAGCTCACCGATCCCTCGCTCGTGCCGTACCGGCTGGCGGCCGACGAGGTCGGCAAGTCGCCCGGCGAGCTGCTGGTCCAGGCGATCGACCGGGTCATCCCCGGCGGATCGAGCTTCACGACCGAGCAGTGGCGCCAGACGGCCAGGACCTTCCGGATCGACGGCCGTCTGCTGACCGACCTCGGGTACTGGAACGTGCTCCTCCAGGGCATGTCGAACGAGGCGTTCGAGTTCTGCGTCGACGCGATGGGGCACTTCTTCGAGTTCGACAACTGGAACGCCGCGCAGGCGCTGCCGTGGATCCTGTCGCAGAGCGTTGCGCCGTACCGGACGCTGGTCGACGGCTACGACCAGCTCCCCGTTCAGATGTACGGCCAGTTCGCGGAGCACGGCGGCCACGCCACGTTCGGTGCGCCGGTCGGCGGGGTGACGGTCGACCCGACCGGCGTGTTGACGGTGACGGGCGCGAGCGGCGGCTCGGTGACCGCCGACCGGGTCGTGCTCGCGATGCCGCGGCGCTCGCTCGAGCTGATCGCGCCGAACTCGGCCGTGTTGGGTGAGCCGTCGGTGCAGTCGATGATGGCGAGCGTCACCGGCCGCAAAGTGATGAAGATCTTCCTGACCTATGCCGACGCATGGTGGAACCGGCTCGGCATCACCGCCGGCGCGAGCTCGACCGATCTGCCGCTCAGCCAGACGTGGTACTTCGATCCGCCCGCGGGGTCGCAGGCGGCGTTGCTGATGGCGAGCTACAACGACACGCTGAAGACGACGTACTGGCAGGGGCTCGAGTCGGGGGACAGGTTCCCGGACAGCGGACCGCCGGCCGGGCCGTTCTGGACCCAGCAGGCGGCCAGCGTCGGGATGGTGGACGAGGTGCAGCGCCAGCTGAGCGAGTTCCACCAGACGGCGGTGCCCGATCCGTACTCCGCGGCGTACAAGGACTGGAGTGGCGACCCGTTCGGCGGCGCGTACTACACGTGGGACGTCGGCGTCGACGTCGCCGACGTCGCCGAGGCGATGCTCCAACCCGATCCGGCGGTCGCGCTCAACATCTGCGGGTCGGCCTACTCCCAGGACCAGGGATGGGCCGAGGGCGCGCTCCAGACCGCCGAGAAGGTCGTCACCGACAAGATCGGCCTGTCGCCCGCTCCCTGGGGGAACAGCGCCGGCTGACCGCACCAGGCGGACGACAAGCGAGCGGCGGCGAGCGACGGACGGCGACCGGTCACCGGGAGGGCGTTGCCACCAGCTCGGCGAGCCGCTCGGAGAGGTCGGCGAGCGACGACCCGGGTTCGCCGACGAGGGTCGGCACGTCGACCGCGGCGAGCTGTTCGGCGGTCCGACGAGCGAGATCGAGGGTGTCGGCGTTGGTCGACGACAGCACGGCCGCGTCGATCCCGTGCGTTCGCGCGAAGTCGACCAGCGAGTCGGGTGGCATGTCGGCGCCGAGATGATGGACCTGCCAGTTGCGGTCGCGGAGGACCACGGTCGCCATCACGGTCGGGAGCGAGTGCCGATCGCCGGCGACCGCGGCGACCATGACGCTGCCGCGCCGCCGGCCCCGGGGGTTGGGGGAGAGGTCGGCCAGGATCCGCTCCACGATCGCCGACGCTCGGTGCTCGACCCAGATCGAGATCCTGCCGGCGTGCCAGTCCTGGCCGATCTGGCGGAGCGGTGGGACGAGGACCGACTCGATCAGCTGGAGCACGGGGGTCCCCTCGTCGGCGAGACCGACCGCGATCTTGCGGGCCCTCGCCTCGTCGCCGGCCACGAGCGCCTCGGCCATCACCTCCGCCTGCCGGTCGAGGCGGGCGCGTCCCGGCGGGCCCGGCGGCCGGGCGCTCGACCGCTCATCGCGCAGCCGGCGAAGGTCGGCGACGTCGATCTCGTACTTCCCGGCGACCACGACCGCCGGCAGGCGACCGCTCCTGACCCAGCGGTACGCCGTCTGGTAGTGGACGCCGAGCTCGGCTGCGGCGGCGGCGAGGTCGAGCCGATCGTGGTCCACGGTCGAGCAACGTACCTCATCGAAATATTCGCCGCTGAACGATGCTCAATGAGGCTTTAGCGCATCTAGGCGATAATTTGATGTACGAGGTCGCCCTCACCCCCAGCAACCGCCCACACCAACCGCCCCCACCAACCGATCGTCGGGTTCGGCTCTCCTCCCGGCCGGACCCGACGACGGTCACCACCTACGAACGCGAGGACCGATGCGCCGCACACACTTCGACGGCTCACCAACGTCACAGCCGTCCGCCGGGAACGACAACCGCCAGGTCGTGACGTCATGGCCGTGATCGAGCATCGCGTCGACCTGCCGGTCCGTGCAGAGGTCGGGGTCGACTGGCGGGACTTCGCGAACTGCAAGGGCAGCCTGAACCTGTTCTTCGCCAAGCGCTCCGAGCGCCCGCAGGCGCGTGCGCGTCGCGAAGCCAAGGCACTGGCGCTGTGCGCCGCGTGCCCCGTCGTCGAGCCCTGCCGCGACTTCGCCCGCACGAACCGTGAGTACGGGTTCTGGGCCGGGGAATCGGAGGAGGACCGTCACCTGCTCGGATACACGGTGACCGCCCCGATCGGGCTGCGTTCGGCCAAGTACCGCTGACCACCACAGGAGCGGCGAGGCGCCTGACGAGTCCCGTCGACAAGCCCCGTTGTGCCGCGGCGCTCGGTACGGTGCCGAGATGGTAGCGGTACCGGAGATCGCTCGCTCGCTGGACGAGGCGGTGGCAACCGGGCGGACGGTTGGGGCCACCGCCGTCGTCGCCGACCGCGCCGGCTTGATCCACGAGAGCGCCCACGGTCGACGCAGTGTGGAGTCCGATGCGCCGATGACGCCCACCTGCGTCTTCCGGGTCTACTCGATGTCGAAGGCGGTCGGCTCGGTCGCCGCGATGCAGCTATTCGAGCGGGGTCTGCTCGATCTCGACACGCCGGTCGAGGAGTTGGTCGCCGACTTCGCGGACGTTCAGGTCCTCGACGGATGGGACGGCGACGTCCCCCGGCTCCGACCGCCGGTCAGGCGATGCACGGTTCGCCATCTCGCCACCCACACGTCGGGGATCGTCTACCCGGTGTGGAACGCCGACCAGCTCCGGTACCTGCGTGCCACGAAGGGTCTGCCCACGCTGTCGGGCCGGCGCTCCTCGCTCCGGTCCTTCCCCATGATGTTCGATCCGGGAACCGACTGGGCGTACGGCCCGTCGACCGACTGGCTGGGTCTCGTGGTCGAGGCGATAACGGGCGAGGGGATCGGGGCGTACCTCGAACGCGAGATCTTCGGGCCGCTCGAGATGACCGCCAGCGGCGTCGAGTTCGACGGCGCGGCGCGCGAGCGGGTGGTCGCCACGCACGATCGGTTCGGTGACATCGTCGAGGTCGTCGACATGGACCTGCCGGCACGACCCGAGTTCCACGGCATGGGGCACGCGATGCACTCGACGGCCGGCGATTACGGCCGGTTCTGCCGGATGCTGCTCCGGGGAGGGGAGCTCGACGGGGCGCGGATCCTCGAGCCCGCGACCGTCGCTGCGATGTCGGTGTCGGCGACCGGCGACGCGCAGGTCACCCGCCAGGTGAGCGTGCAACCGAAGCTGGCCGGAGACATCGATCCGTTCCCCGAGATCCGGCTGTCGCACACGCTGGGATTCTTCCGCACCGAGGACGACGTCGCCGGACGACGGCGCGCCGGGAGCCTGTTCTGGGCCGGGTTGCTCAACACGTTCTACTGGATCGACCCCGCGAGCGGCATCGTCGCCGTGCTGATGTTCCAGCACGTCCCGTTCCTCGACCGCGATGCGGTCGCCGTGCTCGAATCGTTCGAGCGAGCGGTGTACTCGTCGCTCGCCCCCACCGGCACGCCGTCGGGCTGACACCTGCCGACGCCCCCGACGCAGCGCGACCGCCGTCCGACCGCGAGCGACGCCGGCGGAGACCGGTGCCGGCGTCGTGGGCCGGGTTCGCTTACAGTCGGACGGCCACCGTTCGCAGGAGTTCCCGCATGCCGACCGCCTTCTTCCGCATCTTCGCCCTGGTCAGGGAGTACCGGTTCCGATTCATCGTCTCCCAGATCGCGATGGCGGTCGCCGCCATCGCGACGGTGTTCTTCGCAACGCTGATCAGCGCACTCGTCGACGACGGGATGGTCGCCGGGGACCAGGAGGCGGCGATCAGCATCGGCCTGCAGATGATCCTGCTCGCCCTGCTGATGGGCGTCTCGATGGCGATCGCCGCCTCGCAGGCGGTCTTCTTCGCGCAGGGTGCCGCATACATGATCCGCAAGCGGCTCTACGACCAGATCCAGGAGTACTCGTTCGAGAACTTCGACCACCGGCCCACCAGCCAGCTGATGGTGCGGCTGAACGCCGACGCCGTCAACATCCAGAACGCCGTGATGTACGCGATCATGCTCGGCTCGTTCGCACCCTTCATCCTGCTCACGACGCTGGTGCTCGCGATCGTCAACGTCCCCCAACTCGTCTGGGTGCTCGTCGTGGTGATCGTGCTCGTCGTCGTGGTCATGGGGCTCCTCGTACCGGGCATCAGTCGTTCGTACGACGAGCGCCAGGCCCGCCTCGACGCGATGGGCAACACCTTGCAGGAGAACCTGTCGGGCATCAGCGTGGTCAAGGCCTTCGTCCGCGAGCGGCTGGAGATCGAGAAGTTCACCCGCAACGCCGCCGAGATCCGGGCGCCGGACTTCCAGGCGGCGTGGCGGGTCGCGTTCATGGCGCCGCTGCTCACCGGCCTCGGCCAGATCGCGATCATCATCGGCATGTGGACCGGCGGCCGCAACGTGCTCGGTGGCGGCAGCATGACCGTTGGTGACGTCAGCACGTTCACGCAGTACCTGTCGCTGACCGTCACCCCGTTGGCGCTCGTCGCCCTCGTGCTGCCGCTGATCCTGCGCGGCGACGTGTCGGCCCGCCGGATCCTTGAGGCCTACCGAACCCTGCCGACGGTCGTCGACGGCGACGGTGTGGCACCGATCGCCGCCGGCAGTCTGCAGGGTCGGCTGCGCTTCGAGAACGTGTCGTTCGCCTTCCGGCGGGCCGACGGGACCTTCGATCCGCCGGCGCTCCGGAACATCGATCTCACGATCGAACCGGGCCAGCGGGTGGGGTTCCTGGGAGCCACCGGCGCCGGCAAATCGGCGCTCGTCAACCTGATCCCGAGGTTCTACGACGTCACCGAGGGCAGCATCACGATCGACGGCGTCGACGTCCGGGACATCCCGCTCGGGCAGCTCCGCAAGCTCGTCGGGATCGCACTCCAGGAGGCTGTCCTGTTCAAGGGCGAGCTGCGATCCAACCTCAAGTTCGGGACACCCGACGTCGAGGATGCGGTCATGTTCGATGCGTCCCGCGCCGCCGACGCGTACGGCTTCGTCCAGAACCTGCCCGAGCGATGGGACGCCCCCGTCGCTCGCCGCGGGTACAACTACTCGGGTGGGCAGCGGCAACGCCTGTCGATCACCCGGGCGTTGGTCACCCGGCCGACGATCTTGATCCTCGACGACAGCACGAGCGCCCTCGACGCATCGACGGAAGGTCGGGTGCAGGCGGCGATCCCGGGGTTCGTCGACGGCGCCACGACCATCTACGTCGCCCAGCGCATCAGCGCCGTGATCGACCTCGACCGCATCTTCCTCCTCCAGGACGGTGAGGTGCTCGCGGAAGGCACCCACGAGGAACTGCTCGCCACCAGCACCCTCTACCAGGAGATCTACGAGTCGCAGCTCGGCGGCGGGGTGACCGCGGGCGTCGACCTGGAAGGAGCGGGATCATGAGCGCCCGATCCGTCCCGCCCGCACCGGGAATCGAGGACCTCGAGTACCGCCCCGGCACGATCCCGCGTCTGCTCGGCTACATGATCGGCGGACCGAAACGGGCCGAGTTCGCGGCTGCCGTCGCGCTGCGGATCGTGGCGCTGCTCGGGCTGACCGCGATCCCGTTCATCATGGGCAACGGGATGAACGTCATCACCGACGGTGGAGACCGAGCCGATCTCACCCCGTGGGGTGTCGCCGGGTTGATCGCCGGAGGCGTCTACCTGTTCTTCAGCTTCCTGTCGGACCGGATGTTCTCGCGGATGGCGAGCCAGGGGTTGTTCGAGCTGAACGTCGACATGTTCACCAACCTGCAGCGGCTGTCGATGGGATTCTTCTTCTCGAACCCGCCGGGCGAGCTGTCGAGCAACGTCACCAACGACGCCGAGGTGGTGTCGCTGTTCTACACCAACGCGGTCAGCCAGATCATCAGGGCGTTCGTGCAGATCATGATGATCCTCGTCGTCATGGTGTTCATGAACTGGCGGCTCACCGTGGTCGCGCTCGTCACCGTGCCGCTGCTGCTCGGCGCCGTGTACCTCGTCGCGAGGATCGCCTCGCCGGCGTTCGCCAGGCTCCAGGACGTGCTCGGCGACGTCAGCTCGTTCCAGGAGGAGACGCTGAGCGGGCACAAGGTGATCATCAGCAAGGAACGTCATGAATGGGCGAGGGACGCGCACGTCACCGAGATCGCCGAGGCCCACCGCGTCGGCTCGAGGGCGTTTCTCGCATCGCTGATGCAGTTCCCGGCCACCCAGATGCTCAGCCTCCTCCAGAACGTGCTCGTGCTCGTCGCCGGCACGTTCATGGTGATCAACGGCAAGGCCGACGTGGGCACGGTCATGGCGTTCTCGTCGTACTCGGCGCTGCTGTCGTCGCCCCTGGCGCAGATCGCCAACCTGATCACCACGACGCTCAACGCCTCGGCCGGTGGCGAGCGGGTGCTCCGCATCGTCGACGAGCAGCCCGAGGTCGGCGATGCGCCTGATGCGGTCGACTACGAGTTCCGTGGCGGGCGCATCCAGTTCGAGCACGTCGACTTCGGGTACGTGCCCGGCAGTCTCGTGCTGCGCGACAACACCTTCGACGTCGCCGCCGGCGAGAGCATCGGCATCTGCGGTCCGACCGGCGCCGGCAAGAGCACGTTGATCAACATCCTGACGCGCTACTACGAGATCGATGCCGGACGGATCCTCGTCGACGGGCAGGACCTCCGCACCCTCACCCAGGAGAGCCTTCGCAAGCAGATCGGCGTGGTGCTGCAGGAGGCGTTCCTGTTCACCGACACCGTGATGAACAACCTGTTGTACGCGCGGGAGGGTGCGACCCCGGACGAAGCGATCGCGGCTGCCAAGCGGGCCAACGCCCACGACTTCATCGTCGCCCTCCCGCAGGGGTACGACACGCTGCTGACCGAGCGCGGCGCCAACCTCAGCCAGGGTCAACGACAGATGATCACAATTGCTCGCGCGATGGTGGCCGAGCCCAAGATGATGATCCTCGACGAGGCGACGAGCAACGTCGACACCCGCACGGAGAAGCTCATCCAGGACGGGATGCGAGCGCTCATGGACGACAAGACGAGCTTCTCGATCGCCCACCGCCTCGCGACCATCCGCGACTCGAGCCGCATCATGGTGCTCAACGGTGGCGTCATCGAGGAGATGGCGTCGCACGACGAGCTGATGGCGAAGCGGGGCTTCTACTACGCGCTCTACATGAGCCAGTTCAAGGGCAAGGGTCCCGGCGACGACGCGGAGGCGGCGTCGACCGACTTCGTCAGCACCTGACCGGCGCCCGGGCCGACGTCGGACGCGACCGCCGTGCCGCAACGGCCGCACGCGGCAGGGGCCCGACGGCGGAGGTTCCGCGATAGTCTGTGCTCGGGCGCGGAAGGTCCGTGCCCGAACAACGAGCGACCAGGGGTTGGTTGCCGGTTGCCGATCCCGTGCGAGAGCACGGGGTCGCCAACTGGGAACCGGCTCGGTCGCTCCACGAGCGGCGCCAGCGATTTGCTCGCGCCGGAAAGGAGCCATTCGTGGCTGACCCCATCCGCGTGTCCGGACCCGTCTCAGGGACCGACAAGACACTCACACTCGAGACCGGCAAGTTCGCCCCCCAGAGCCAGGGCGCCGTCGTCGCGTCGATCGGTGGCACCCAAGTGCTGACCACGGCGAACGCCTCCCAGGGCCTGCGTCCCGGGATCGACTTCTTCCCGCTGACCGTCGACGTCGAGGAGCGCGCCTACGCCGCCGGGAAGATCCCCGGCTCGTTCTTCCGTCGCGAGGGCCGCCCCACCGAAGAGGCGATCCTCACCTGCCGCCTCACCGACCGGCCGCTGCGCCCGTCGTTCGCCGACGGGTTCCGCAACGAGACCCAGATCGTGACCACCGTCATCGGCACCGACCAGGCGAACCAGCACGACGTGCTGTCGATCAACGCCGCGTCGGCGGCTCTGATGATCTCGGGCATCCCGTTCGACGGTCCGCTCGGCTCGGTGCGCATGGCGTACTCGACCGAGGGCGAGTGGATCCCGCACCCGACCTACGACGAGGTCGAGTCCGGCACGTTCGAGCTGGTCGTCGCCGGCCGCGAGCTCGACAACGGCGACGTCGCCGTGATGATGGTCGAGGCCGGCGGGACCGAGCGGAGCTTCTACTACTACGAGGACGGCGCGAAGAAGGTCGACGAGGCCGTCCTCGCCGACGGTCTCGAGGCCTGCAAGGTGTGGATCAAGGAATCGATCGCACTCCAGCGCCAGCTCGTCGCCAGCGTGATCGCGACGAACGGTCCGATCGAGCCGCTCACGTTCGAGCCGGTGCTCGACTACGCCCCCGAGGTGTACGAGGCGGTCGAGGGCGTGATCGCCGACGAGATCGCCGCGGCGGTCACCATCGCCGGCAAGCGCGAGCGCAACGCCGCCGTCAAGGCCGCGACCGACCGTGCGATCGAGCAGCTCGCCGGCGAAGGTGGGCCGCTCGAGGGTGAGGACAAGGCCATCCGTGCCGCCGCCGGTTCGCTGACCAAGGCGAAGGTGCGCCGACGCGTGGTCGACGAGGGCGTCCGGCTCGACGCCCGCGGTCCCACGGATCTCCGGCCGGTTTCGGCCGAGGTCGGCGTGCTGCCGACGGCGCACGGCTCGGGTCTGTTCCAGCGTGGCGAGACTCAGGTGCTCAACGTGCTGACGATGGCGATGCCGCGCATGAACCAGATGATCGACTCGCTCTCGCCGAACGACGAGAAGCGCTACCTGCACCACTACAACATGCCGCCGTGGGCCAACGGCGAGACCGGTCGTGTCGGTTCGCCGAAGCGCCGCGAGATCGGCCACGGCGCGCTCGCCGCCCGGGCCGTGCTGCCCGTCGTGCCCAGCCAGGAGGACTTCGCCTACACGCTGCGCCTGGTGTCCGAGGTCATGTCGTCCAACGGTTCGACGTCGATGGCCTCGGTCTGCGCGTCGAGCCTGTCGTTGATGGACGCCGGTGTGCCGATCCGCGCCGCCGTGGCCGGTATCGCGATGGGGCTGATCAAGGACGGCGACGATTATGTGACGCTCACCGACATCCTCGGCGCCGAGGACGCCTTCGGCGACATGGACTTCAAGGTCGCCGGCACCGCCGACGCGATCACCGCCCTCCAGCTCGACACGAAGATCGACGGCATCCCCGCCGACGTGCTCAAGGCCGCGCTCGAGCAGGCCAAGGTGGCCCGCCTCGAGATCCTCGAGGTGATGAACGCCGCGATCCCTGCGTCCCGCGACGAGGTCGCCGAGACGGCGCCGAAGATCAAGACGATCACGATCCCGATGGACAAGATCGGTGAGGTCATCGGTCCCAAGGGCAAGATCATCAACACGATCCAGCAGGAGACCGGCGCCGACATCAGCGTCGACGACGACGGCGCCCAGGGCTTCGTCACCATCGGCGCCGTCGAGGCGTGGCGGATGGAGGACGCGATGACCCAGATCATGAACATCGTCGATCCGCCCAAGGCGGAGATCGGCGAGACGTACATGGGCCGTGTGGTCAACATCACCAAGTTCGGTGCGTTCGTCAACATCCTCCCGGGTCGCGACGGTCTGGTGCACATCTCCAAGCTGGGCGGCGGCCGTCGCATCAACGCCGTCGAGGACGTGCTCGAGCTCGGCCAGGAGATCGAGGTCGTCGTCGAGGAGATCGACGATCGTGGCAAGGTGAGCCTCACGCCCGCCGGCGAGGTCGCCGAGCGCGAGGGTGGCTCGTCCGAGCCTCGTGGCGAGCGTCGTGACCGCGGCCCCCGTCCCGATCGTTCTGATCGGGGCGATCGCGGCGACGGCGGCGAGCGCCAGG
>CBFCWS010000005.1:0-31577 GCA_965601765.1 uncultured Ilumatobacter sp.
GTACGCCGCGAGCAGGCTCGCCGAGCGCTCGTCGCGCTCGACCAGCGTCGGGTCGAGCTTGGCCGCCTCGAACGTCGCCGGGTCGCCGGGCTCGGGAACGCCGACCGACCAATTGGCAGCGGGGAACTCCGCCACCCGTCCCTCGTTGGTCGCAGCGAGCACGGCCGGGTCGGTGTGATCCACGAAGAACGGGAACGGAGCCGGCTCGCCGTACTCCTCGCCCATGAACAGCATCGGCGTGTACGGCGACAGCAGCAGGGCAGCCGCGAGGTACCGGCGCTCGGCGCGATCGAGCAGGTGGACGGGTCGGCTGCCGTCGGGGCGGTTGCCGATCTGGTCGTGGTTGCGGGTGAACGCCACGAATCGGTGCGGCGCCATCTCGGCGACGGGACGGCCGTGGCGGCGCCCGCGTGCGATCGAGTACTGGCCACGGAACTTCCAGCGGTGGGCGATCGTGTCGGCGAGCTCGTGGGCGCTGCCGTCGTAGTCGGCGTAGTAGCCGTGCCGCTCGCCGGTCAGCGCGACCCGCAGGTTGTGATGCACGTCGTCGCACCACACGGCGTCGAATCCGAAACCGCCGCGGTCGGCGGGCGCGAGCTGGCGGGGATCGTTGTCCGAGGTCTCACCGATCAGCACGACCTGGCGCCGCTCGGCGCGGGCGGCGGCCCGGACCGCCGTGCAGACCTCCCCCCAGAACGGGTTGGCGGTCTGGTCGGCGATCGCGTGCACGGCATCGAACCTGAAACCGTCGAGGTGGAAGTCGCGCACCCAACCGACGTACTGCTCGATGAAGTAGCGGCGGACGTGGTCGCTCCCGGCGCCGGCGACGTTCATCCCCGGACCCCAGCTCGTCGTGAAGGTCGCGTCGAAGTACGGCCCGAACTCGACGAGGTGGTTGCCCTCCGGCCCGACGTGGTTGGCGATCACGTCGAGGATCACGGCGAGGCCGACGGCGTGCGCGGCGTCGACGAACCGGGCCAGGCCCTCGGGCCCGCCGTAGCTCTCCTGCGTCGCCCACGGGAGCACGCCGTCGTACCCCCAGTTGCGCTCACCGGGGAACGCGCCGACCGGCATGATCTCGATCGTCGTGACACCGAGCGCGACGAGCCGGGGGAGCTGGTCGATCGCCGCCTCGAACGTCCCGGCCGGTGTGAACGCGCCGAGGTGCAATTCGTAGACAACCGTGTCGTCGAGCCCGCGACCGCGCCATGCCGTGTCGGTCCAGGTGAACGTGGCAGGATCGACGACGGCCGAGCGACCGTGGACCCCGTCGGGTTGGTGCCGGGATGCCGGGTCGGGCCGATCGGGCCCACCGTCGAGCCGGTAGGCGTACCGGTCACCGTGACCGACACCTGGTGCGAAGACGGTGTGATAGCCGTCCGCGACGTGGTCGAGCGCGAGCCGGGTCTCGGTTCCACCGCTCGCGACGACGACGTCGACCCGATCGGTCGACGGCGCCCACACCACGAACCGCGTGCCGGCGTCGGCGACGGTGGCGCCCAGCCGGGCGGTGTCGGCAGGAGGGTGCGGCGTCACGGCCTGCCCCGCACGCGACCCTCGGTGGTCCGCCCGCTGCCCCGCCCGCTCGCGGCGGCGGTGCCCTTGGCGCTCGCCCGCGCCTTGCTTCGTCCGTTGCGTATGACCGACGGGTGATCGTCGGAGGGATCGGCGGTCGAACGCCGCAGCACCATCAGCGAGCGGCTGACGACGGTGATGACCTGCCCGGCGGCGAACACCATCGGCTCGAGCTCGGCGGTGCCGGCCTCGGGGTCGCACGAGTCGAGGTCGACGAGCCATCGCAGACCGAATCGCACGCCGGGCAGCTTCCAGTCCAGGTCGAGCTCGCTCGCGTTGAGCAGCACGAGGAAGCTGTCGTCCACGATGCGGCCACCGAACGGGTCGGTGGCGCGGATCGCCTCGCCGTTGAGGAACACGCCGACGGCCCGGGCGAACCCCGACATCCAGTCGTCGTCGTCCATCTCCTCGCCGTCGGGGCGAAGCCAGGCGAGGTCGTCGATCCCGCGGATCTGGCGACCGTGGAACCAGCGTCGCCGCCGGAAGATCGGATGGTCCTTCTGGAATCTGATGAGGCGCTGGGTCCACTCGAGGAAGTCGTCGTCGACGTTGTCCCAGTCGTGCCAGCTGACCTCGTTGTCCTGCGCGTACCCGTTGTTGTTGCCACCCTGCGTCCGCCCGATCTCGTCGCCACCGGAGATCATCGGCACGCCCTGCGACAGCATCAGGGTCGCCATGAAGTTGCGACGCTGCCGTTCGCGGAGCGCGATGATCTCGAGGTCGTCGGTCGGTCCCTCGACGCCGTGGTTCCACGAGCGGTTGTGCGATTCGCCGTCCCGGCCGTCCTCGCCGTTGGCGTCGTTGTGCTTCTCGTTGTACGAGACGAGGTCGGCGAGCGTGAAGCCGTCGTGGCACGTGACGAAGTTGATCGACGCCATCGGCTTGCGGGTGTCGGCCTCGTACAGGTCGGAGCTGCCCGTGAAGCGATAGCCGAACTCGGCGAGGGTCGACGGCTCACCCCGCCAGAAGTCGCGGATCGTGTCGCGGTACTTGCCGTTCCACTCGGACCACTTGGGCGGGAACTTGCCGACCTGGTAGCCGCCCTCACCGACGTCCCACGGCTCGGCGATCAGCTTCGCCTGCCCGATCTCGGGGTCCTGCTGGACGATGTCGAAGAAGGCGCTCAACCGGTCGACCTCGTACAGCTCGCGCGCCAACGCCGACGCGAGGTCGAAGCGGAACCCGTCGACGTGCATCGTCCGCTGCCAGTAGCGGAGGCTGTCCATGATGATCTGGAGGACGTGCGGGTGACGCATGTTCATGCTGTTGCCCGTGCCGGTGAAGTCGAGGTAGTAGCGCTCGTCGCCGTCGACGAGGCGGTAGTACGCCGGGTTGTCGATGCCGCGCATCGACAACGTCGGACCCAGGTGGTTGCCCTCGGCGGTGTGGTTGTAGACCACGTCGAGGATGACCTCGATCCCGGCCTCGTGGAGCGCCTTGACCATCGCCTTGAACTCGGCCGCCGCCCCGAGCGGCCCGCGCGAAGCGTAGTCGTTGTGCGGCGCGAGGTAGGCGATCGAGTTGTAGCCCCAGTAGTTGCGCAGGCCGAGCTCGCGGAGACGGTGGTCGTGGATGAAGTGGTGCACCGGCATCAGCTCGATGGCGGTCACCCCGAGCGCGATCAGGTGGTCGACGGTCGCCGGGTGCGCGATGCCGGCGTAGGTGCCACGCAGCTCCTCCGGGACCGCCGGGTGACGCATCGTCATGCCGCGCACGTGCGCCTCGTAGATCACCGTCTCGTGCATCGGGGTGCCGGGCGGACGGTCGTTGCCCCAGTCGAAGTAGGGGTCGCTGACGACCGCGAGCGGCACGTGCGGTGCCGAGTCGTCGGTGTTCTGCTTGTCGTGGTCGTCGAAGTCGTACCCGAAGCACGCCTGGCTCCAGTCGACGATGCCGTCGACGGCCTTCGCGTACGGATCGAGCAGGAGCTTGGACGGGTTGCACCACAGACCGCGGCTGGGCTCCCATGGACCGTGGACACGCCACCCGTAGTGCTGGCCGGGCCGGACGTCGGGCAGGTACACGTGCCAGATGTGTCCGTCGACCTCGTTGACCTCGACGCGGGTCTCGTCACGGCGCCCGGCTCTCGACGCGTCACCGAGGAGACACAGCTCGACGCCGTCGGCGAGCCCCGAGAAGATCGAGAAGTTGGTCCCGTTGCCGTCGTAGGTCGCGCCGAGCGGATACGGCGTTCCCACCCAACGGCGCGGTGGAGCAGCGGGATCGATCATCGGGACAGTCTGCCCTCCTTCGCCCCCCGCCGCGGCAGCGATCTCGATTCCTCCGCTGCCGCCGACGGTGGCACGATCGGGCACAATCGGCGTTCATGGATGTCGGGGGAGCAACACGCGGAACGATCGAGCGCGTCGGCGTGGTCGGCTGCGGCCTGATGGGGTCGGGGATCGCCGAGGTGTGCGCCCGCGCGGGCCTCGACGTGATGGTGCGCGAGGTCGACGAGGCGGCCGCGGAGGACGGTCGGAGCCGGCTCGTGGGATCGCTCGATCGCGGGCTGAGCGCCGGGAAGATGACCGAGGACGAGCGGGATGCGGCGATCGCCGGTCTCGCGTTCACCACCGAACTCGCCGATCTCGCCGATCGCCAGATCGTGGTCGAGGCGGTCGTCGAGGACGAGGCACTCAAGGTCGAGACCTTCCGCGAGCTCGATCGGGTCGTCACCTCCGACGAGGCGATCCTCGCGTCGAACACCAGCTCGATCCCGATCATGAAGCTGGGCACGGCGACCGAGCGACCGCAGCAGGTGATCGGCATCCACTTCTTCAACCCGGTGCCGGTGCTCCGCCTGGTCGAGCTGGTCACCAGCCTGATGACGAGCGCCGAGACCGAGCAGCGCGCCGACGACTTCGCGACCGGGGTGCTGCACAAGCGCGTCGTCCGCAGCCAGGACCGAGCCGGGTTCGTCGTCAATGCGCTCCTGATCCCGTACCTGCTGTCGGCGATCCGGATGATGGAGTCGGGCTTCGCATCGGCCGACGACATCGACGTCGGCATGGTCGAGGGTTGCAGCCACCCGATGGGGCCGCTCCGGCTGACCGACCTGATCGGGCTCGACACGACCCTCGCGGTCGCCGAGAGCCTCTACGCGGAGTTCAAGGAGCCGCTGTACGCGCCACCACCGCTGCTGTCCCGGATGGTCGACGCCGGTCTGCTCGGTCGCAAGACGAAGCGCGGGTTCTACGACTACCGTCGGTGAGACCGACGCCGTCGGACGCACCGACGGCACGACGGCATCGAGATGGCTGACCGCGTCGAACGACTCACGAATCTGCTCGCTCTGCTCCTGGAGACCCCGGAGCCGGTGACGCTCGTCGAGATCGCCGGCGAGCTGGCCGGTCAGTATCCCGAGCGGGAGCAGGCGCGCCGGGCCGCGTTCGAGCGCGACAAGGCGGCGCTGCGCGGCATCGGCGTCCCGATCGACGCCGAGGTCGTGGTCGGCGGTCCGTACGCCGGATCGACCCGGTACCGGGTCGATCGCTCGAAGTACGAACTCGCCGGGCTGCATCTCGACGCCGACGAGACCCGGGCGCTGCAGGTGGCGCTGGCTGCCACCCGGCCGCGTTCGTCGTCCGGGCAGGAAGCGCTCTGGAAGCTCGGGGGTGGCCTCGCCGAGGGTCCCGGCCACATCGGCGCGGTCGTCCCCGACGCCGCCGGGCTGCCGGTGTTGCGAACGGCGGTGAGCGGCGCCCGGCGCGTCGAGTTCCGTTACCGGGACGTCGATCGCCGGGTCGACCCGTGGGGCCTGCTCCTCCGCAACGGGTTCTGGTACGTGGTCGGCTTCGATCACGTCCGCGGCGAACGGCGCACGTACCGGGTCGACCGCATCGACGGTGACATCGAGATCCTCGAGGACGCACCGTTCGAGCGGCCCGCCGACTTCGACATCCGCGATGCGCTCCCGGCCGACCCGAAGTTGCTCGGTGCCACCGACGACGACCTCCCGGTGGCCCGCGTCCGGGTGTCGGCCGTACGCGCCGGGGCCGCGCGCCGCGAGCTGGGTGACGACCGTGTGGTCGCCGAGCACGACGACGGGTCGATCGACGTGCTCGTGCCGTGTGCCAACCGGATCGCGTTCCGGTCGTGGCTGCTCGGGCACCTCGTCGAGGCCGAGGTCGTCGAACCAGCCGACCTGCGTGCCGAGGTGGTCGCCTGGCTGCGCGACACGATCGCCGCGTCGGCCGGGTCGTCGGGCGCCGGGTCGTCGGGCGCCGGGACCGGAGCCGACCGGTGAGTGCGAGCGGGCCACGCCGGGCGGAGGAACGGCTACGACGATTGCTCGTGATGCTCCCGTGGCTGATGGAGCGGGGCGAGGTCCCGGTCGCCGAGGCGGCCCGACGCTTCGGTCTGTCGGAGACCGAGGTGGTGAGCGATCTGGAGCTGGTGGCGATGTGCGGCCTGCCGCCGTTCGTCGACGAGCTGATCGACGTGTTCGTCGACGAGGGCACGATCTGGATCGGTGTGCCGCGCCTCTTCACCAAGCCGCTGCAGCTCAACGCCGTCGAGGCATGGGAGCTGGCGACCGCCGGGCGCGCTGCGATGCAGCTGCCCGGCGCCGACCCGGACGGGTCGCTCGGGCGGGGGCTCGCCAAGCTGGAGGCCGTGCTCGGCGACGACGCGGAGACGGACGTCGAGATCGACCTGACACCGTCGGCGTCGGTCGACGAGCTGGCCGACGCCGTGCAGGCGCGCACCGAGCTCGTGATCGACTACGCGAGCGCGGCGAGCGGCGAGACGAGCACGCGCCGGATCGTGCCGCGTCGCGTCTTCGCCGATCGCGGGCACTGGTACGTGGAGGCCGACGACGACCGGTCGGGTGCGGTGCGCACGTTCCGCGTCGACCGGATCGAGCGGCTGGAGGCGACGGGGCGGATCGGCGACGAGTTCGACGGCGAGCTCGGCGAGCTCGGCGAGTGGTTCGTCGACGCCGGACTACCGGTCGCCACGATCCTGGTCGCGCCCGAGGGTCGATGGGTCGTCGAGCAGTTCCCCGTCGACTCGGTGGGCGAGCCCGATGCAGCAGGTCGGGTCGAGGTGTCGATGCCGGTCGCCAGCGAACGCTGGCTCGCCGAGACCCTGCTCGCGCTCGGTCCGAACGGCCGCCTGGTCGAACCCGAACGCTGGCGCGGCCTGGCAGCGTCGACGGCGGCCGACGTGCTGGCCCGCTACGACCGGTAGAGCGGCTCGAGGTCGTGGGCGACGGCGACGCCGTGTTCGGCGAGCAGGTACGGGAGCACCTGCGCCGTGGCCCGAGCGTCGAATCGGGCATCGTGGGCTCGTTCGTTGACGACGCCGTAGCGTGCGCACACGTCGCCGAGGCGGTGCGACAGCTCGCGCTCCGGATCGAGCCGGCGCGAGAGGCGCAGCGTGCAGAGCTGGTGCGCCGGTGCCAGGCGAATGCCTGAACGGCGCGCGTCGCGAGCCAGGAACGCCCAGTCGAACTCGACGTTGTGGGCGCACAGCACGGCACCGTCGACGTGCTGGGCGAGCTTGCGCAGCACCTCGTCGCGCGGGGGCGCGTGCCGGAGCTGGTCGCGCGTCAGGCCGTGCACGTGGCGAGGGCCGATGCGCTGCCATGGCCAGCGGGCCCGGACCAGGGACGACCACTCGTCGACGACCTCTCCGTCGACGACCGTCGCGACCGCGATCTGGAGGACGCGATGCCATCGTGTCGAGAGCCCCGACGTCTCGATGTCGACCACCGCGAAGCGCGGCAGCGAGCCCTCGACGTCCATGCCGGCCAACCTAGACCGGGGGTATCGCACCGCCTCGCCCCGGGCTCGTCGGCCCGTCTGCCGGAGCCAAGGCGACGTCCGACGTCGCCGTCGCGCCGCCAAGCCGTCGCCGCCGGTTGGGAGACCGGCGCTCGAGGGCGGCCGGGGGATGCAACACGGGGTTCACACAGCGGATCTGTCGTGCTCGCGACGGCTTTGACAGAATGTCAAACCGTGACTGCGCTCGACGACACGCCGACCTCCCAGGACGACGTCGACGTCGGGACGACGTTCGTGCTCAACGGCACGCCGGTCACCGTGCGCCGCCGGCACGAGCACCTCCTCGCGGCGCTGCGCGAGGAGCTCGACGTGACCTCCCCCAAGGACGGCTGCTCGCCGTCGGGACAGTGCGGTTGCTGCACCGTGCTGATCGACGGCAAGGCGGTGGTCGCCTGCCAGCAGCCGCTCGACAAGGTCGCCGGCCGCGAGATCGTCACCCTCGAGGGCGTGCCCGAATCGGAGCGGCAGGCGTTCGCCGATGCCTTCGCCGCGTGCGGCGGGCTCCAGTGCGGGTTCTGCATCCCGGGCATCGTGCTGCGGGCCAAGGCCCAGATCGACAAGAAGGGTTCGGCGCTCACCCGCGACGCCATGAAGCCGCATCTCGGCGCGCACCTCTGCCGCTGCACCGGCTACGTCAAGATCCTCGATGCGATCGAGGCGGTCGCCCAGGGCACGGCGTGCAGTCCGGAGCTGTCGGGGGTGATCGGGGGTGGTGGCGCCAAGTACGAGGCCGCGCCGCTGACGCTCGGCGAGCGGGACTACATCGACGACATCCGGGTGTCCGGCATGTTGCATGCGGCGCTGCGCATGACCGATCACGCCCGGGCCGGCATCGTGCGCGTCGACACCTCCACCGCCGAGGCCGCCGAGGGCGTCGTGGCGACGTTCACCGCGGCCGACATCGCCGGCGAGCTGCGCGTCGGGCTGATCCACAAGGACTGGCCGGTCCTGATCCCCGTCGGCGGCACGACCTCGTGTCCGGGCGACGCCCTCGCGATCGTCGTCGCCGAGACCCGCGAGCAGGCCTACGCGGCGGCACGGCTGGTCGACATCGGCTACGACGTCCACCCGCCGAACACCGACGCCCGCGCTGCGCTCGCCGAGGGCGCCCCGCTGTCGGTGTGGGGCACCGACTCCAACGTGCTGTCGGTGAGCGCCTACCGGCGCGGTGAACCGGTCGAGGAGGCGCTCGCGCGCAGCGCGCACACGGTGAGCGAGACGTTCCAGACGCAGCGGATCGAGCACGCCTTCCTCGAGCCCGAATCGACCCTGGCGGTACCCGCCGGCGAGGGTGACGGCCGCACGCTGCACGTGTTCTCGGGCGGGCAGGGCGTCTGGGACGACCGCAACGACATCGCGGCCGTGCTCGGGGTGGCGCGCGACCGGATCACGGTCGAGCTGGTGTCGAACGGCGGGGCCTTCGGCGGCAAGGAGGACATGTCGAACCAGGCCCACGCGGCGATCGCCGCCTGGCTGCTCGATCGACCGGTGAAGTGCACGTTCACCCGCGAGGAGAGCTTCCTCGTGCACGCCAAGCGGCACCCGATCCGCCTCGCGTACGAGGCCGGGTGCGACGCCGACGGCACGTTGACGGCGCTGCGCGTCCGCGGCATCGGCGACTCCGGCGCGTATGCGAGCGTCGGCATGAAGGTCCTCGAGCGCGCTGCGGGCCACGCGTGTGGCCCCTACCGGTGGGAGGCGCTCGACGTCGAGACCACGGCGGTGCGCACGAACAACCTGGTGTGCGGGGCGTTCCGCGGCTTCGGCGCCAACCAGGCCCAGTTCGCGTTGGAGGGTGTCATCGATCGCCTCGCCGAGCAGGTGGGCATCTCCGGCTGGGAGATGCGCAAGCGCAACGTCATCCGTCCCGGCGAGACCTGGGGCCCCGGCCAGATCATGGACGACGGGGTCGCAGGTGCCGAGGCCTGCCTCGACGAGATCAAGTCCGCCTACGACGAGGCCCGCGCGTCCGGCAAGGCGGTCGGTCTGGGTCTCGGCCTGAAGAACTCGGGGCTCGGCAACGGCTTCCGCGAGGCGACCGGCGCCGTCGTGCGCTTCCGATCGGCCGACGACCGGATCGAGGTCCGGCACGGCTGGACCGAGATGGGCCAGGGGGTGCACACCGTCGCCCTCCAGGTCGCCGCCCAGGAGCTCGGCGTCGACCCCGACCGGATCGACGTCATCGTCGACACCACCCGCGAGCTCGGGGCCGGTCAGACGACCGGCTCGCGGGGCACGCTGATGGCCGCCGGATCCGTCCAGGCCGCGTGCGCGGCCGCCCTCGCCGACGGGTGCCGACCCGACACCGACCACACGGGCGAGTACGTCGTCGACTGGACGCAGAAGCTCGGTGATCCGACGGTCCCCCACCCGACGATCCACTCCTGTTTCAGCTACGCCGCGCAGATGGTCGTCGCCGAGCCCGGGTCGGGTGCGATCGAACGCGTCGTCGCCGTCCACGACGTCGGCAAGGCCGTCAACCCGGTCCTCGTCGAAGGACAGATCGAGGGCAGCGTCCACATGGGTCTCGGCTACGCCTTGACCGAGGACTTCCCGACCGACCCGGAGACCGGCTTCCCGATCAACACGACGCTGCGGTCGCTCGGCATCCTGCGCGCCAAGGACATGCCCGACATCGACGTCCGGATCGTCGAGGTGCCCCAGCCACGATCCCCGTACGGCATCAAGGGCGTCGGCGAGATCGGGCTCGTGCCGACCGCGCCCGCCGTCGCCGCGGCGCTGCGCGCGGCCGACGGGGAGTGGCGGACCGAGCTCCCGATGCGTCGCTCCGGTTGACCCATCGGGCCGCCGGTGCGGCATCGCGCCGAACTACGGTCGGATCATGAGCGCCAACCTGCGCAGCTTCACGACGGCGATCTACGGCTTCGAGCACGTGCTCAAGATGTCGCCGAAGAAGGCGATGCGGATGAACTCGCCGTGCCCGGAGTGGAAGGGCGTTGACGTCGTCGCCCACACGCTCGCCGCGATGACTGCGGCGCACCGAGCCGCGATGGCGGGGCCGATGCCCAAGTCGCTCCCGAAGGTCGCCGACGACCCGGTCGTGCAATGGGAGCGGCTCCGCGACCGGACGCTCACCGCGCTCGACCAGCCCGAGGTGCTCCACTCGACGGCCGACACGTTCTTCGGACCCCTCAGGGTCGACACCTTCATCGGTCTGATGGGCGCCGACATCCTCGTCCACACCTGGGACCTCGCCCGGACCGGGCGCGTCGACGACCGGCTCGATCCCGCCCTGTGCCGCTCGACGCTGCGGCTGTGGCGGTCGATCCCGGCCGAGCTCCTCCGCCGGCCCGGCGTGTTCGCAGCGCCGATCAAGCCGCACCGAGACGCGGACGCCCAGACGAAGCTCCTCAACTTCCTCGGCCGCGAGTGCTGATCACCGCCTCGCCGACCCACCCCCGTTCGTCCCGCCGGCGCTGATCGCCGCGGCAGACCCGTGCGGGTGATCGTCGAGGTCCGTGTCCGTTCGTCGAGCGGTCGGCTCGTACGCTCGGCCGGATGACCTCCACCACCGACCCCTATGTCCAACTCGGCCGGAGCGGGCTGTTCGTGTACCGGGCCGGGCTCGGCACGATGCAGTTCGGATGGTCCGTCGACGAGACGGGCGCCCACGCGGTGCTCGATGCCTACGCCGACGCCGGCGGCAACTTCATCGACACCGCCGACTGCTACAGCGCGTGGGCGAGCACGATGGGCGGCCCGGTGAACCCCGGCGGGGTTTCCGAGGAGATCATCGGCCGCTGGATGGCCGCTCGGGGCAACCGCGACGACATGGTGGTCGCGACCAAGGTCCGGGCCGCGATGGGCGTCGAGTTCAGCGACCACCGCGGGACGGCGCGCCAGCGGGAGGGGCTCGGCCGACGATGGATCATGCGGGCCTGCGAAGACAGCCTGCGCCGGCTCGGGACCGACCACATCGACCTCTACCAGGCGCACTTCATCGACCCGGTCGTCCCGATCGAAGAGACGATGTCGGCGTTCACCGACCTCGTCCGCCAGGGCAAGGTCCGGTACCTCGGCTGCTCGAACTACAGCGCGTGGCGTCTGATCGAGTCGCTGTGGGTATCCGACCGCCGCGACCTCGAGTCGTTCGTCTCGGTGCAACCGGAGTACAGCCTGCTCGACCCGGTTCGCTCGCACGTCGAGATGGAGCTCGCCCCGATGTGCCTGGCGCACGGGATCGGCATCGTGCCCTACAGCCCGCTGGGCGCCGGGATGCTGACCGGCAAGTACCGCCGGAACCAACCGCTCCCCGACAGCGTGCGGGCCGACTCCAACGCCGCTCGCCGCTTCTCCGACACCAACTGGGACATCATCGAGACGCTGATCGAGGTCGCCGAGCAGGCCGGTCAGAGCCCGGCGTCCGCGGCGACCAACTGGCTGCTGTCGAAGCCGTGGGTCACGGCGCCGATCGTCGGGGCCAACTCTCCCGAGCAGCTCCTCGAGACCCTGGGCGACCTCGACCGACCGCTGCCGCCGGAGGGCATCGATCGCCTCGACGCCGTGAGCGACTTCGTCCGCAGTCGAGCGTCGCTCGAGGTCTGAGCCCGGGCGCTCCAGGTCGCGCGCCAGCCGACGTCGACCGCGGCACTACCGTCGACGCGATGGAGGTCGTCCGCCGTCGACGTCGGCTGGCGACCGTCTCGATCGCCGCACTGGTGGTCGCGGCGTGCTCGGGCGACGGCCCCGACGCTGCGACCTCGTCGGGTGGGTCCGCGACGCCGCCCACCGAGCCGACACCCGTCTCGACCGGCCCCGCCGACCCGGACGGACCGGTCGGCGCGACGACCGCGCCCACCACGGTGCAGACACCCACGGGGACGAGCACCGCCACCCCGCCGGCGACGCCCACGACCTCCCCGCCCTCTGCGACGACGGTCGCGCGGGTCCCAGCCCCGGCATGCGACCCACCCGCGCGCGGTGGTGACCCCGTGCCGTGGGATCCGACAGCGACCGAGACGGCCGTGGACCTCCGGACGGGCTCCGACCGGGGACCGGGTGTCCGCATCGCGGAGTACCAGGTCCCCGACTCGCTCGGTGCGCCGTGGTCGCAGTGGGGCCAGGGCATCGTCCTGGGTGACGGGCGGTTCCTGTCGGCGGTCGGCGACCACCGCGGGATCGACGGTCGCTCGTTCGTCTACGTGTACGACCCGGCCGCCGCCGAGCTCGAACGGGTCATCGACGTCCAGGCGGTCGTCGGCCACGTCGCAGGCGCGACCGGGTACGGCAAGATCCACGCGCCGAGGCTCGCCGGACCGTGCGGCGAGATCTACGCCGCGACCTACTGGGGTTCGCGTCGCGACGTGGTCGACGACGCCGACTACCGAGGCGACGTGCTGCTCCGCATCGACCCGTCCGAGGCGACGGTCACCGATCTCGGCGTGATCTACCCCGGGCACGGCGTGGCGTCGATGGCGCTGTCGCCGGACGGGCGTCTGCTCTACGCCGAGGCCGCGCGCCCGCAGCCGGAGGGGTCCGGGTCGTTCGTCGTGATCGATCTCGCGACCGGCGACGTCGTCTTCGCCGACGACTCCGACGAGCACACCGGCTACCGGTCGATCGCCGTCGCCGCCGACGGCACCGCCTACATCGCATGGCGCGACGGCCGCCTCGCCCGCTACGACCCCGGGTCGAACTCGCTCGACGTGGTCGCGGGACGGGTCCCCGGCGGCGGGGTCCTGCGCTGGGCGACCGAGCCCCTCGCCGACGGATCGATCGTCGCGGTGACCCAGCGGCCGAACCACTTCTTCGCCATCGGTCCCGGCGGCGAGCTGCGCGACCTCGGACCGGCGCCCGGCTACGTGACGTCACTCGCGGTCTCCCCCGACGGATCGGCGGTGTACTTCGCACCGGGGGCCCACGGCGCCGGGGAGGTGTCGGGCACGATCTGGCAGGTCGATCCGTCCGACGGGACGACGACCGAGTTGATCGATGTCGCCGAGCTCGCCGACGACCCGCTCGGGGCACGTCTGGGCGGGAGCTACAACCTCGCCCTCGACCCGGTCGCGAATCGGCTGTTCGTCGGCTTCAACGCGGGTGACGCGACCACCGAGCAGGGCAGCTTCGGCCGGAGCTTCCTCGCCGCGATCGACCTCCCCGGCGCGACCCCGGTCTCGTCGACCGCGTCGACGCCGGGCGCGACGTCGACGCTCGTGTGCTGGTCGAGCCCGGTCACGGCCGACGTCGGCCCACCCGCCGGCACGAGCGCGTTCGTCGACGCGACGGCCGAGCTCGGGCTCGTCGAACCGCTCACCGGGATGCGCGCCCACGCCGCCGCGTTCGGCGACGTCGACGGCGACGACTGGCTCGACGTGGCCGTCGGTACGTTCGCCACGTCGCCGCGCGACGAGTACGTCACCCGCGGCGCTGCCGGGCCGAGCCCGGACACGGTGCTGCTGGGAGGGCCGGACGGCTTCCGGCGCGACGGCCCGCTCCCCGACGCCCTGGGGCGCACGAGCGGCGCCGTGCTCGTCGATCTCGACAACGACGGCGACGACGACCTCGTGCTGTCGCGCAACGTCATGCGGCAGGGTGGCACCGAGGCCGCCTCGGCGGTCTACGAGCGCACGGACGACGGGTGGCGGGTCGCCGGACGCGGGCTCGACACGGCGTCGGGTGGCCGGTCGATCGGCGTGCTCGACATCGACCGGGACGGCCTCCTCGACCTCGTCGTCACCGAGGATCGCTACAGAGGCGGCTCGAGTCGCCTGTACCGCAACCTCGGCTCCCTCGCATTCGTCGAGGTCGGTGCCGAAGTGGGCTGGCCGGACGGCGTGGAGGGGTTCGGCGTGGCGACCGGCGACCTGAACCGCGACGGTTGGACGGATCTGTTCGTCGCCGGCTCCGATCGGCTGTTCCTCGGTGGGTCGGAGGGGTTGACCGAAGTCGACGACGACGCCTTCGAGACCGAGGTGTTCGGCGACGAGGACATCGTCACCGGGGCGGACATCGGCGACCTCGACGGCGACGGATGGCCCGATCTCGTCGTCGGCCACCACTACAACTCGACGGTCGACTTCGACACCGAGATGCCGGTGCGCGTGTACCGCAACACCACCGCGCGGATCGGCGGGGTGACCAGCTTCGACGACGTCACCGACGCCGTCGGATCCGTGCCGCTCCCGACCAAGGCCCCACACGTCCAGATCGCCGACATCGACAACGACGGACGGCCCGACATCGTCACCTCCGCGTCGGCAGCCGGCGGCGACCGGCCCGCCGTCCTGATGAGCGTCGGCGAGCGGCGACTGCGCTTCGCACCACCGGACGGGCTCGGCGACGACCAGTACTGGGTGGTCGCGCCCACCGTCGACATCGACCGCGACGGCCGCCTCGACGTGTTCGCGCTCGAGTGGGACCCGGCGCTGCCCTCACGGATGTTCGTGAACCGAACCGAGGGCGGTCACTGGCTGCAGGTGTCGGTCGACGGCGCCGCAATCGGCGAGCCGGTGGTCGGCACGATCGTGGAGGTCTTCGAGCCCGGACGCTCCGGCGACGACGACGCGCTGCTGGCGCGGCGGGAGGTCGTCGTCTCGACCGGCTACGGCGCCGGCGTCGCGCCGGTCGCGCACATCGGTCTCGGGGCGCGCACCGAGGTCGACGTCGTGGTCACGACACCCGGCGGGCGCGAGCTCGCACACACGGCGGACGCCGATGCCCATCTCCGCTTCCCGGACGGCTGCGGGTGACGAACGCCCCCGGGCCCCGGCGGATCAGAGAGATGTCGGAGCGGCCCGCGCACCGGAACCGTCGACGAACCAGGGCACGACTCACCTCGATCGCAGGTCGATCGTTGTATCGACCCGGTGCCGAGTGCTCGGCCTGCTCGAGTTCGCGGTCTCGTGCGCCCTCGCGGGACGTGCTCCGGCGATGGCGGGATCGAACCGCCACGACGACTCGGTCCGCCGTGCGGCGCGAGGGCGTCCGACGTCACACGTCGGTCGGGTAGGCGAACCAGCGCAGCGCCTCGAAGTCCGCGCTCGTCGGCACCGGCTCGATCGCAGGCGGCGGCTCGGCGTCCAGCACCTCGCGGGCGGCGTCGAGGTACTCCGTCAGCGGCGCACCGCGCTCGTGGCGAACCGGCGGGTACGCCATCGCACCCGACGAGTAGTCGACCGCGTGCAACCCGTCGACGCCGCCGTCGACCGCGTCGCGGTGCCGCCACAGGCCGCTGGAGGGGTCGAAGGTGTACCACGGCAACATCCGCCACCCCGACGTCGCCACCAGGTGCACGGCGTCGACGATGTAGTCGAAGGTCTCGCGGTCGAAGAAGTAGTTGAAGTTGACACGCGCCCACCCGGGCTTGATCCCCTCGCTCCCGCGCGCGATCTCGCGTTGGAAGCGTGCCGACTCGTCGGGCTCGATCGCGAGCAGGCGATGGCCGTACGGGCCGGCGCACGAGCACCCACCTCGGGACTGGATCCCGAACACGTCGTTCAGGACGGCGACGACGAAGTTGTGGTGCAGCGCCCGGTCGCCGTGCCGGACGATGAACGACACGATCGACAGCCGGTCGACGTCGTGGCTGCCGAGGACGTCGATGGCGGGGTTGGTCTCCCACGACTCGATCGCCGCGCGGGCGAACCGCTCCTCGTGGTCGCGGATCGTGTCGACACCGACCGCGTCGCGGAGCTGGAAGACCAGCCCGGCTCGGATCGAGTCGACGATCGCCGGCGTGCCGCCTTCCTCGCGGGCTTCGATGTCGGGCAGGTACTCGTGCGTCTCGGCGGCGACGAACCGCACCGTGCCGCCGCCCGGCACGTCGGGCACGCGGTTGGCGAACAGCTCGCGTCGTGCCACGAGCACCCCCGGGGTGCCCGGGCCGCCGACCATCTTGTGCGGCGAGATGAAGACGGCGTCGAGATAGGCGAGGTTGCCCTCGGCGGCCGACGACATCTCGATCTGGACGTACGGCGCGGCCGCGGCGTAGTCCCAGAAGGAGAGCGCCCCGAACTCGTGCAGCATCGTGGCGATCGACGCGACGTCGGTCAGGATCCCCGTCACGTTCGACGCCGCGGAGAACGATCCGATCAGCAGCGGGCGGTCGGCGTACCGCTCGAGCTCGCGGTGGAGGTGCGCGAGGTCGACGTGTCCGTCGCTGTCCTCGTCGATCGTGACCACGTCGGCGATCGACTCGCGCCACGGGAGCTCGTTGGAGTGGTGCTCGTACGGGCCGATGAACACGACCGGCCGCTGCTCGCACGGGATCTGCTCGGTGAAGTGGTACCGGTCGTCGAGCGTGCACGGGACGCGCAGCCCGAGCACGCCCACCAGCTTGTCGATCGCACCGGTCGCGCCACTGCCGCAGAAGAGCACGGCGTGCTCGTCGGTGGCCCCCACGCCGGCCGCGACCAGCGCACGCGCCTCTTCGCGCAGCATCGTCGTGTGTCGACCGGTCTGGGAGGACTCGGTGTGGGTGTTGGCGTAGAGCGGGAGCACCGCGTCGCGCAGGTAGTCCTCGATGAAGGTCAGCGCTCGGCCCGAAGCGGTGTAGTCGGCGTAGATGACCGGCCGGCGGCCGAACGGGCCGTCGATGGTCTCGGACGCGCCGATCACGCTCGATCGGACGGTCGCGATCAGCGAGTCGGGAGACGGGTGGGCGTGGTCTGGCACCCCACCATCCTCTCGTGACGACGGCCGGATGCGGTGGTCGAGGGTCATCGCGGCATCCGCCTCCACCGGGCGACGATGTCGTCCGGTTCGAGCGGCGGGACGTGATCGTCGGGCACGAGACGGTCGTTGGTCGCCGCGATCCAGGCGTTGGCGTCGTCGACCGATCGACGCAGCGTGTCCTCGTCGGGACACCGCCAGAACCGACCCCGGGTCCGTGCGAGCTCGGCGAGGGCGTCGACGCGACGATCGTGGCTCCGCTCGCGACGGACGAACTGCTCGGCCCACCGGCCCGGCCGACGCGGGCGGTCGAGATCGGCGATCGGACGGCCGGCGAGCTCGGGAACGTCGAGCGCGCCGGAGCGGGCCGCCTGTGCGAGCCGCTCCTCCAACGACCGTTCGATCCACCTCATCGGTTCCCTCCTCGAGGCCCAGCCTCCTGCGGCGGAGTGCTCGCCGTCAAGCCACGCCTGCAATCCAGTTCACACAGCGTTCACATGGTGAACACGACCGGGCAACCAGACGGTGACATCGTGCCCCCGCCCCTACACAACACCACTCGTGAAAAGGACCCCCATTCGTGGCGTACCAAGCTGAATACATCTGGCTCGACGGCTACAAGCCGACTGCTTCGCTCCGGAGCAAGACCAAGATCCTCCACGACGAGGTGACCAACCCCCCGATCTGGGGGTTCGACGGTTCGTCGACCGAGCAGGCGACCGGTGACAAGTCGGACTGTGTGCTCAAGCCGGTCTTCACCTGTCCCGATCCGCTGCGCGGCGGCCGCAACATGCTCGTGATGTGCGAGGTCATGCACGTCTCGGGTCGGCCGCACCCGACCAACACCCGGAACGCGACAGCCCGTGCCGAGAAGAAGCACGCCGCCGCCGAGATGCTGTTCGGTCTGGAGCAGGAGTACACGATGCTCCGGCCCGACGGCACGCCGATCGGCTTCCCGCCCGGAGGCGGCCTGCCCGCACCGCAGGGCCCGTACTACTGCGGCGTCGGCACCAACCGCATCATGGGCCGCGCGATCGTCGAGGAGCACACCCAGGCGTGCATCGACGCCGGCCTCTCGATCTCGGGCACCAACCCCGAGGTCATGCCCGGCCAGTGGGAGTTCCAGATCGGCCCGCTCGGGCCGACGGCCGTCGGCGACCAGCTCAACGTCGCCCGGTGGCTGCTGCACCGCATCGCCGAGGACTACGACGTCGTGATCAGCTTCGCCGCCAAGCCCGAGAAGGGCGACTGGAACGGCGCCGGGTGCCACACCAACTTCTCGAGCATCGCCATGCGCGAGAGCTACGACGCGATCATCGCCGCCGTCGAGGCGATCGGCGCGAACTTCAAGGAGCTCGTCGAGAACTACGGCGACGGCGTCCACGAGCGCCTCACCGGCGACCACGAGACCGCTCCCTGGGACGAGTTCAGCTACGGCGTCTCCGACCGCGGTGCGTCGATCCGCATCCCGTGGCAGGTGGAGAAGGAAGGACGCGGCTACGCCGAGGACCGTCGCCCGAACGCCAACATGGACCCGTACGTCGTCGCCCGCCTGATCACCGAGACCATCAACGGCAACGGCGCCCGCAAGCCGCCGGCGCGCAAGAAGAAGGCAGCCGCAGCAAAGAAGTAACCCCCTCGGCTCCGGTCTGTGTCACCGATTTGGCTGTCGCCAGCCAAATCGGTGACACAGACAAGTGATGACCGGTCAGGCGTTCTTGGCGCGGCGGCGCCAGACTGGAGGTGTGAGCCCGATGCTCGACCAACAACGCGACTACGTGCTGCGCACGGTCGAGGAGCGCGGGGTCCGGCTCGTCCGGCTCTGGTTCACCGACGTGCTCGGCAACCTCAAGAGCTTCGCGATCAGCCCCGCCGAGCTCGAGAACGCCCTCGAGGACGGGATGACGTTCGACGGGTCGTCGATCGACGGGTTCTCTCGGGTCCAGGAGTCCGACGTGCTGGCGGTCCCCGACCCGGACACGTTCGAACTCATCCCCTGGGCCGAACCCGGAGCAGCCGAGGCGCGCGTCTTCTGCGACATCCACGATCTCGACGGGAACCCGTTCGACGGTGATCCACGCCAGGTCCTGCGCCGGCACATGCGCGCCGCGCACGAAGACGGGATGACCTTCTACCTGGCACCCGACATCGAGTTCTTCTACTTCGACCAACCCGAGCCGGGCCAGCGGCCGCGGCCACTCGACCACGGCGGGTTCTTCGACCTCACCACGCGCGACGCCGCTGGCGACATGCGCAAGCAGACGATCCGGCAGCTCGAGCAACTCGGCATCCCCGTCGAGTACAGCTTCCACGAGGATGCTCCGAGCCAGCACGAGATCGATCTGCGCCACACCGACGCGCTGTCGATGGCCGACAGCTTCATGACGTTCCGGCTCGTCGTCAAGGAGGTGGCCGCGACCCGCGGCGTGCACGCGACGTTCATGCCCAAGCCGCTCGAGGGTGTGCAGGGTTCCGGGATGCACCTCCACATGTCGTTGTTCCGCGGCGACGAGAACGCGTTCTACGACGCCGACGACCCGCATCACCTGTCGGGTCTCGCGAAGCGGTTCATGGCCGGCCTGCTCCGCCACGCGGCAGAGATCACCGCGATCACGAACCAGACCGTCAACAGCTACAAGCGGCTCGTTCCCGGCTTCGAGGCGCCGGTCCACGTGTCGTGGGCCCGCAACAACCGGTCCGGTCTCATCCGCGTGCCGATCGCCAAGAAGGGCAACCCCTTCGCAACCCGCATCGAGTACCGGTCCCCCGACGCGGCGTGCAACCCGTACCTCGCGTTCAGCCTGTTGCTGGCGGCCGGCATGCGGGGGATCAACGAGGGCTACGAGCTCCCCGAGGAAGCCGACGCCAACATGTTCGAGATGGACGACGCAGCGCTCGCCAAGCTCGGCGTGACACAACTCCCGCAGTCGCTCGCCGACGCCCTCGCGACGATGGAGCGATCCGAGCTCGTCCGCGAGGCGCTCGGCGAGCACATCTTCGAGTGGTTCTTGCGCAACAAGCGTCGCGAGTGGCGCGACTACAAGACGCACGTGAGCGCCTTCGAGATCGATCGCTACCTGAGGTCGTTGTGATGGCGGTCGTCGACGGCGACCGGATGGTGGTCGTGTTCGCCGACCCGATGCCGCCCGAGCTGGCGCGGTCGCTCGACCTCGCCGGCCAGGCCTGGAAGGCGGTCGCGAGCGCCGACGAGGCGACCGACGCCGAACCGGCCGACGGCTGGGGAGCGGCGATCGTCGACGTGACCGGGGACGGCGAGCGCGGCTGGGCCTTCGCCCGCCTGCTTCGGAAGGCGGAGGGGTCGTCGATGCGGCTCCTGGTGCTGATCGGCGGCGGCCAGCTCGACGAGCTCGAGCTGCGCGACGAGCTCTTCGACGACTTCTGCCTCATGCCGTTCCATCCGGCCGAGTTCGACGCCCGGCTCCGGCACCTCTGCTGGGCGACGGGCGAGATCGCCGCACGGGCCGACGTCGTCGAGTACGCCGAGCTCCTGCTCAACCTCGAGACCTACCAGGCGACGATCGCCAAGCGGCCGCTCGACCTGACGTACATGGAGTACGAGCTGCTGAAGTTCCTCGCCCAGAACCCCGGCAAGGTGTTCACCCGCGAGGTGCTGCTGTCACGGGTCTGGGGGTACGAGTACTACGGCGGCGCCCGAACCGTCGACGTACACATCCGCCGCCTGCGCGCCAAGCTGGGCGAGGAGCACGCCGGCCTGATCGCGACCGTGCGATCGGTCGGCTACCGGTTCGGTCAGTCCCGCTGGGGCTCCTGAACACCCACACCTCTGCGAATGCCGGCGGGGCGGGGCGGAGGCGGCCGGGTCAGCGCTGGGTGGTGGGGAGCGGCACGACGTCGTAGTGCTCGCCGACCGCATCGGCCAGGGCGGCGGCGAAACGGGCCCGACCGGTTGGCGTGAGGTGCACGCCGTCGGCGACGAGGACACCCTCCTCCCCACCGACTGCGTGCCAGTCGACCACCTCGACCCGTGGATCGAAGACGGCCTGCTGGCGGAACAGGGCGTTGGCGGCGACGGAGCCGTCGGCGCGGTACTCGACCCGGGTGTCGACCCACAGGACGGCGGCATCCCTCGGGATGAGTCGGAGGATCTCGGCGATGTCGGCCCGCATCGTCTCCCGGTCGACTTGCGCACCGACGTCGTTGGTGCCGAGTGCGAGGATCCACACATCGGGATCGGCCCCGGCGAGTCGGAGGCGGATCACGGCGTCGACACCCGGCTCGACGGTCCCACGGGCGATGCGACGACCCTCGAGGGCGTCGACATCGACCACCACGAGGCCCTCTGCGGCCAGCGCCGCGCGGATCTCGGCCGCCGCGCTCACGGTCAACGAGTCACCGACGACGAGACCGGTCGTCACCTCGCTCGGCGACCCGGTTCGCGCGTCGGTCTCGGCGTCGCCCTCGGCGCCGCCCGGACTCGTCCCGGAACCGTCCGACGGCCGCGCTCCGAGCCGCTCGTCAGCCGCTGCGCCGGACGGCAACGTGAGGACGTCGCTGCTGAGCGCGCCCGGCGCGTCGGCCCCGGCACCTGCCGGGGTGGACGCTCCCGGCGACGACGGTCCGAGGCCAGTGACATCGGGACCACAGGCGACGGCGAGGAGACCGAGCGCGACCACGACCGACGTTCGACCGAGCGACGCCGACCGGACCGTCACGGCTGCAACCGCTGGAGTCGGCGTGCGAGTCGACCGTGGGCGCGCAGCATCTCGTCGAGCCGGTTCGTCGTCAGCTCGCCGTCGCGGACGACGCTTCGGCCGGCGACGATCGTGTCACGCGCCGCCGCCGGGCCGCAGCGAAGCCACCCCTCGATCGGATCGGCGACCGCCCCGGCGAAGGACGGACCCGTCAGGGACCAGACCGCGACGTCGGCATTCGCGCCCGGCTGCAGCACGCCGAGCTCGCCGTTGCGGCCGAGGCACCGGGCACCGTCGCGCGTCGCCATCTCGAGCGCCATGCGGGCCGTACCCGCCGCAGCGCCGTCACGGAGCTTGGCGAGCAACATCGCCTGGCGCGCCTCGAGCCACAACGACGCGGCGTCTGCGGACGACGACCCGTCGACGCCCAGCCCGACGGGCACGCCGGCGCGTCGCAGATCGACCACCGGCGCGATCCCCGAGGCGAGGATCATGTTGCTCGACGGACAGTGCGCGACCCCGACCCCGGCCGCCCCCAGGCGGCGGACCTCGTCCGGGTCCGGCGTGACGCAGTGCGCCACCCACGTGCGATCGGTCGCCCAGCCGGTCCGCTCGAGGTACTCGGTCGGGCGGCACCCGAACGTCGCGAGGCTGAACTCGTCGTCTTCCGCGTTCTCGGCGAAGTGGGTGTGGAGGCGGACGTCGAGGCGTTCCGCGAGCTCGGCCGTCCGTACCATGAGATCTTCGGTGACGCTGAATGGCGAGCACGGCGCGAGGGCGATCTGCGTCATCGATCCCCACGACGGGTCGTGATGACGGCTGACGGCTTCGTCACATGCTGCGAGGATCTCGTCGTCGTCGTCGACGACGTCGTCCGGCGGGAGCCCGCCGTCCTTGCGGGAGAGCGACATCGAGCCGCGGGTCGGATGGAAGCGGACGCCGAGGTCACGAGCGGCCTCGATCTCCGTGCCCAGCAGGTCGCCTGCGCCCTTCGGATGCAGGTACAGGTGGTCGCTCGACGTGGTGCATCCGGAGAGCGCCAGCTCGGCCAGGCCGATCCACGTCGACACGTGGACGGACTCGGCGTCGAGCGCCGCCCACCTCGGGTACAGCTCGCGCAACCAGCCGAACAGCGGTTTGTCGGTCATCGGCGGGAACGCGCGGGTGAGGTTCTGGTAGAGGTGATGATGGGTGTTGACGAGCCCCGGAGTGACCAGGCAATCGGTGGCGTCGATCACCTCGTCGCCACGGGGGTGGGGACCGTCGCCGACGCCGTCGATCAGACCGTCGGTGATCGCCACCCAACCGGCTGCGATCTCGCGGTATGCGTCGTCGACGGTTGCGACGCACCTGGCGTTGGCGATGACGAGGTCGTGCATCGAGTGCTCCCGGTGGACGCCGGTCCGCGGTCCTCTCAGCTCCGTGGCGACACGATGACGCCGCACGTCTCGTCGTTGCTCGAGCCGCGTCGGAACAGCCCCTTGACCTTCTCCCAGCCCACGATCACCGCGAACATCGGCCCGTACTTCGCCTTGATCGCCGCCCTGACCCGCTCCACCTCGTCGCCCGTGACGACCCGGGCGGTCCCTTCGACCGTCGTCGCGTCGTCGGCGACGTTGCCCCGCACGTCCGACTGCCGCAGCTCGACGGCGGGGTCGTTGCCGATCCGCTTGACCTTGTAGCTGTCGAGCCCGGTGGTGAACCCGGCCGTCCCGTCACCGAGATCGGCGATCCAGACCGGCGTCGACCGAGGGGTGCCGTCGCTGCGGAAGGTGGTGATGCTCACGTACTTGCTGTCGGTGGCGAGCTGGATCAGATCCATCGTCGTGACGCTACTGGCCAGGTCGCCGAACACGGGGTTTCCCGGCCTGCCGACGCGACGTCACGCTAGATGTGCGGACCCTCACGGCCGGTGCACCGGTCGAGTCGACCGACCGGGACGTCGCGGGGCTCAGTCGTCGATCTCGAGCAGTTCGCTGCCCTCGTTGCGGATCTCTCCGTCACGCTGCAGGAAGTATCCGATGATCGCCGAACCGACCCCGCCCGCCATGAAGACGAGCGTCGGGAAGATCAACAGGACGACGACGATGGCGATGGCACCGGGCACGCCTCCACTGTAACGAGGTCAGCCCTGCGGCGAGTAGGCGATCGCCTCGATCTCCACCTCGCCGCTCGCCGGGAGCTCGCGCACGGCGATCGTCGAACGCGCGGGGCGATGCTCACCGAACCCGGTGACGTAGGCCTCGTTGAAGGTCGCGAACACATCCATGTCGACGAGGAAGCACGTGGTCTTCACGACGTCGGTCAGCGCCGCACCGACGCTCTCGAGTTGGGCGGTGAGGTTCTCGATCGCGGTCGTCGTCTGGGCGGCCACACCACCGTCGACCAGCGCCCCGTCCACCATGCCGAGCTGCCCCGACACGAAGACGTAGTCGCCGGCTCGGACGACGGGCGTGTAGGGACCGAGGGGCTTGTTCATGGACGCCACGGTACCGCGGCCTTCCGGGCTGCGGTCCGTCCGGAACGGTCATCGCGCCGGCCAGCGCGGCGCCCAGCCCGTCGCCCGCCACGCCGCCGCGGCGACCGCGGCGAACACCGCATCGCTCCCGTTGACCGGAGCGCCGCCACTCGGCTCGATCTCGACGTCGACGTGCGGGGTGTCGGCCGACCTGAGTACTCCGAACGAGCGGATCGTCAGGTCGAGCGGCGCGCCGTCGGCCGCGACGCTGAGCGCTTCCGATCGCACCCACCCGAGCGCCATGTGCGCTGCACCGATGCAGTAGCTGCGTAGCACCACCTCGTCGAGCGGCTCGCCGCACCGGACACGGATCGACACGACCTCCGCACCCGCCTCGGCGGTGTCGACGTGCGCCGATGCGAACGCCCCGTCGGGGGACCGGATCTCCATGCGGTCCCCGCCACCGAGCGATGCCCGGACCGCCGCTATCTCGGCCCAACCCGCTGCTCGGATCGACGCCGACGTCGGCGGACCCGGAACGTCGACGAGCTCGACCCGGAGGTCAGGTGCGAACGTTGCGATCACCTCCTCGATCCCGTCGGTGCGGGCGACGCGGACCGTCCCGCCACCATCGGCGCGCATGCCGATCGCCATCGGCGGGCGCTTCGGCCCGTGGCGAACCACGTCTTCGCGCGTGGCGAGCACGCGTACCGCCCGACCGTGCTCGTCGGCGAGACGCCGGGCGACCGCCCCCAGTCGACCGTCGAGCTTGCCACCGAACGCGCCGCCGTTGCCGACCGGGCTCGCCGGCTCTCGACCCGGCGCGCACCAGGTCGCGTCCGGCTCGAGATACGCCGGCTCGACCCAGGTGGTCTGCAACGTGCGATCCCACGCGCCGGCCGGCAGGTCGATCGGCCAGCCCGGCGGCGCGGTGGTCCGGCGACCCTGCAGCTTGCCCGTCGCCGCACGTGCGGTCGCGACGTCGTCGGCGACCACCCACGAGCCGTCGGCAGCCAGCATCGCCACCAGCGCGTCGGGGGGAGCGAGGTCGTCGGCGAAACCACCTCTGCCGAGGGCGACGTCGGGCCCGACGCGCTGGGGAGCGCGGCCCTCCAGTCCGGCGCGGCGGGTCGCACCCTCCGACGAGGCGGGCGACGGGCGCGCGGCGCCGCTCCTCACGGCGACCGTCGCCTCCCGGATGGTCTGCCAGCCGGTGCAGCGGCACAGGTGCGCCAGCATCGCCTGGTCGACCGCTCGCCGCTCGTGTCCGTCGAGCGCTGCGAGCCGCATGATGATGCCCGGCGTGCAGAAGCCACACTGGCTGGCACCGACCATCGCGAACGCGGTCGCCCACCGCTCGCCGTCGGCGAGTCCCTCGATCGTCGTGACCTGCCGGCCCGCCGCTCGGGCGACCGGCGTGACGCACGCCACGCGCGGCTTGCCGTCGATCCACACCGTGCAGCATCCACACTGGCCCTGCGGGCTGCACCCGTCCTTCACGGATCGGACGCCGACGTCGTCGCGTAGCGCATCGAGCAGGGAGCGGCAGGCGGGCACCGAGACCCGGGTCCCGTTCAACTCGAAGGAGACGACGGCGGATCCCGGCTGCCCGTCGGGCATCAGGTGCGGCCGACCTGCTGGGTCAGCTCGCGGAAGTCGGACCAGCGACCGGCGGCGAGCAGACCTGCCTGCCGCGGCCACGTCGACGGGTCGTGCGTGCGGAACCGTGGACCGGCGTCGTCGAGCATCGTCTTCAGGAGCGAGACCTCGGTCGTCGCCAGATCGTGCCACGTGCGGATCCCGATGCCGTGGCAGAGCGATTCGATCTTGGGTCCGATGCCCTCGATCACCTTGAGGTCGTCGAGCTCGATCTCGACCCCGAGGACCGCGGCGGCTCCGGGCGCGTCCGGCGGGCGCTGAACCGCTGCGGCCGCCGGGCCGCCGTCGCGCACGTCGACCGGTTCGGTCGTCGCGCCACCGTCGTTCGACGAGACGGCGTCGGTCGCCTCGAGCCGGGCCCGGAGCTCGTCGCGTTCCTCCGCCGCCTGCTCGAGGTTGCTCACCCGACCGCGCAGTCGTTCGAGCTCGACCTGGTCGACGTTGTGGCTGCGGGCCCGCTCGACCTGACGCTTGGCCACGATGCTGCGCAGCAGCCACCCGATCAGCAGCCCGACGAGCAGTGCCAGCACGAACCAGATCGAGCCCATCGCCAGCGTGTACGGCATCATCGTCCTCCTGCGTCGGTGTGGCCCGACGCATCGTTCATCATCGCGAGGTTCATGTGTCGGCCACCACCCGGAACTCGACGCGCCGGCTCGCCACCTTGTCCTCGGCACCGTCGACCAACACCGGCTCGGACGACCCGAACCCCTCGGCGCTCAGCAGGTCGGCGGCGACGCCGCGCTCGACGAGCGCGGCGAGGACCGCTTCGGCGCGGCCCTGGCTGAGGGCCTGGTTGCGGCTCGCTGTCCCGTCCGAGTCGGTGTGGCCCTCGATCGTGACCGTGACACCGGCGAGACCCGTCAGCTCGCCGGCCAGCTGATCGAGGATCGGCGCGGCGCCGGCGTCGAGCTCGTCGGACGCCGAATCGAAGCGGATCGGTGAAGCGGCGACCAGCGCGTTGAGCTCGGCTTCGATGTCGGCCGGTTGCGTCGAAGGCTCGGGGCGCGGCGCCTCCGCGAGCTCGACGCGTGCGTCGACCGCAGCGGCCGCCGACTCGGCCGCCGCACGCTGCTCGTCGGTGCGATAGGTGCCACGGAGGACGAGTCCGGTGCCGTCGAAGGACGCCGAACCGCCGACGAGCTCCGTGCCGAGCACCCGGACGAGCGCGGCCAGATCGGTCGTCCTGGCACCGTCGAGACCCATCTCGGCATCGACGGTGAGCCGGTCGTCCACGGCCTGACCCCCGGCAGCAGCGGCCTGGCTCAGCGCCTGCCGTTCGACCTCGGTGGCGACGATCCCGGTGAGCGTCATCGCGTCGTCGGCCGAGCGCGCCTCGACCGGTGGACCGGTCACCGGGCGGAGATCGACGTCGTCGGGCACCATCAGCCCGTCGACGAGGTGCATCACGCCGTTGCTGGCGCCGACGTCACCGGCGTTCAACCGGACACCGCCGATCAGCAGTCCGTCCTCGGCCGGCTCGATCACGATCGGCGAGCCGTCGCTGGCGACCACCTCCCCCGACGCCTCGAGGTCGGCGATCGGGCGCTCGCCGTCGACGACGTGGAACTCCATCACCTGCCGCATCACCTCGGGCTCACCGCGGACGAGCGCGAGCACGTCGGCCGGGAGCGCATCGAACGCAGCGTTCGTCGGGGCGAAGAAGGTGACCGCCTCACCCTGGACCAACTCGACCAGATCGGCTTCGCGGAGCATGACCGCCAGCAGCGACAGGTCGGAGTCGCTGTCGATCAGCTCGGCGATCGACAACTCGGTCGCCGGAGGGGCCGTCGGCGCGACCGTCGGATCGGCGGCGGTGTCGGCGACCTCGGCCCCGGCCAGGGCGGCGACGGTCGTCGTCGGCGCGGCGGCGTCGGCGGTCGTCGCGTCGACGATCGGTGCGCTGCGCACCCGGCACGACCGGTCGAGCTCGATGTTGCGCACGCCGCGGACGTCGAACGCAGCGGACAGCGCCGCCTCGGGGTCGGCGAGCGGTTCGGTGCAGTTCAGCGTGCCGTCCTGGCCGGAGAACGCCGCCGAGACGCCGTCGATCCCGAGTTCGGCCGGCACACGTTCCTCGAGGTCGTCCTCGATGCCGCTCACGTAGCGCGGTGCGCCGACCACGAACAGCACGAGGGCGAGCAGGACGCCGATCGTCCACGCACGGCGCCGGTAGCGCGCGAGTGAGACGGACGGGCGGGCCACTCGCACACGATCACACCGGTGATCGCGAGGCGCAACCTCCGTCAAGACACCGCAACACAACGGGCGTCGGATCGACGCCCCGCGTTCAGAGCTCTCTCAGCTGAACGACTGCCCGCACCCGCAGGTACGGCTGGCATTGGGGTTGGTGATCGCGAACCCCGACTCGTTGAGCCCGTCCTTGTAGTCGAGCGTGGCGCCCTGGAGCAGCTGTGCCGAGGCCGGGTCGACGACGACCTTGACCGCGTCGCCGTACTGCTCTGCCTGGTCGTCGGCGGCGATGTCGCCGTCGAAGAACATCTCGTACGAGAAGCCGCTGCATCCACCTGGCCGGACCGCGACGCGCAACGCGAGGTCGGCGGCTCCCTCGGATTGGAGGAGTTCGGCGACCTTGGAGGCGGCGGTGTCGGTGAGGGTGATCATGGCGGTGCTCCTTTCGAAGACGTCGGTGTCATCGTATCGGTGATCGGGACGGGGTTCGCCTCGTGCTCAGGCCCGGCTCGCCAGGGTGACGCGGCAGGGCGTGGTGTCGACGAGGGGGCAGAACCGGCGGACCTCGGTGTCCTCGAGGGCGTCGACGAACCCGGTGACCAGCCCACGATGGAGCTCGCACACGAGATCGGGGTGCTCCTCGGCCAAGGAGCCGAACGGGCAGTGTCCGAACAGGACGACGGCGGCGTCGGGATCGTCGGCGTCGGTCACGACCGGGTCGAACCCGAGCTGGTCGAGATCGAGCACCAGCGCCTCGAGGCTGGAGGGGACGAACCGCAGCGGCTTCGACCGGCGGCGCCCCTCGCCCGCCCCGACCCTCGCGGCGTCGTCACCCGTCGCCCCGAGCTGGTCGGCGAGGTCGAGCACGAGACGGGCGAGCATCGGCATCACGGGCGGCTCGAGGCCGAGCGACGGAGCGTCGTCGACGAGTGAGTACCGGTGCTGGGGCCGGCCGATCTCGCCGCGCGCTTCGATCGCGACCTCGACCAGGCCCGCCTCCCGCATGCGCTCGAGATGGGGCCGCACCGTGTTGGGGTGCAGCCCGATCGTGGCGGCGATGTCGGCCGTGGTCAGCGGACGCGCGCTGCGCGCCAGCTCGAGGTAGATCGCGTAGCGGGTGTTCTCGCCGAGCACCTTGAACAGCGCGAGCCGGCCACCGGTCTCGGTCGGATCCTTGTCGAGAGGATTCCGGTCGAGCGGATTCGACTGCATGGGTCGAGATTACACGGTTCCCGCCGGTAAAATCGAGCCATGGGTCAGCCCGCTCCCCCGACGCACGACGAGGTGATGACGGTCCTGCGCCAGGTGATCGACCCGGAGCTCGGCGCCGACATCGTCAGCCTCGGGATGGTCCCCGGCGTCACGGTGGAGGCCGACGGCCTGATCCGCGTCGGCATCAAGCTCACCATCGGCGGCTGCCCGCTGCGAGCTGAGATCAAGCGCGACGTCGTCGACCGGCTGCAGCTGCATCCCGGCGTCAGCGACGTGACGATCGACTGGGGCGAGATGACCGCCGAGGAGCGGTCCGAGGTGATGACCAAGGCGCGCTGGAACGCGCGCGGCAACGCACCCGACACCGAGATCCCCCTGACGTGCCGGGTGCTGGCGATCGGCAGCGGCAAGGGCGGCGTCGGCAAGAGCTCGGTGACGGTCAACCTCGCCGCCGCACTGGCGGCGAGAGGACACACCGTCGGCGTCCTCGATGCCGACATCTGGGGGTTCTCGGTGCCTCGGCTGCTCGGCATCACCGACCGCATGGAGGCCCGCACCAGCGACGACGGCGGCAGGCCGAAGATCGTGCCCAACGAGCGCCGTGTCGGCGCCGGCGTGCTCAAGGTCGTGTCGACCGGCTTCCTCGTCGAGGAGTCCACGGCGCTGATGTGGCGCGGGCTGATGCTCAGCAAGGCGGTCGAGCAGTTCCTCGTCGACGTCGCCTGGGGCGACCTCGACTACCTGCTGATCGACCTGCCGCCCGGGACCGGCGACGTCCAGATGGGCCTGGCCCGGCAGCTCCCCCGCACGTCGATGGTGATCGTCACCACACCGGCGCTCGCCGCCCAGAAGGTCGCGCAGCGCGCCGCCGACATGGCCAAGCGCAGCTTCCTCCCCGTGGTCGGGGTGATCGAGAACATGAGCGCCTTCGTGTGCGACCACGGTGACGAGTACGCGCTGTTCGGGTCGGGCGGCGGGCAGGCGCTCGCCGACGACATCGGGGTACCGCTGCTGGGCACGGTGCCGCTCGAACCCGCGGTCGCCGCCGGCAACGACGCGGGCGAGCCGGTCGCCCTCGCCGGGACCGGTGTCGCCGCCGAGGCGTTCCGAGCGATCGCCGCGCACGTGATCGACGAGGTCGCGCCACCCCCCACCGACGACGGCATCGACATGGCCGGCTGCTCGGCTCGCATGCTCGACGCCGTCGCCGCCGCCTTCGACGCCCACGACGCCCACGACGCCCACGACGCGAAGGTCACCTGACCGTCACCCTGCCGACCCGCACCGGGACGCCCGACGGCCGATCCGCCGCCTGACGCCAGCCGGCCTCTGCGTCAGACGAGCACGAACTCGGGACCGGGGGTCTCGTCGTAGTCGGGGTCGCCGGGCAGACGGACACCGGTGACACGGCCGGTGTCGTCGACGATCATCTTCGGGACGATCACGGGCGGCACCCCGACGGCCGCGCCGGCGGTGAGTGCGTCGTCGACCGTCGCGTGCGGCTCGAGGAAGCGGAGTGCGGCGACGGTCGGCGGGAACATCTGGAGCTCGCCCGCCCGCCACATCTCCAGCGCGTCCGGCGGGCGCACCCAGCGGCTGGCGATCGTCTCGACGTCGTCATGGAGCGGCGCCTGTCCGTCTGGTGCGGTGGTCAGGAAGATCCGGGTGTCGAAGCGCTTGCGCTCACCGGCCGGCGTGACCCAGTGCGCGACCAGGAGCACCCGATCGGCCAGGATCCGCAACGACTCCTCGGCGCACACCGACGCCAGCGAGCGGTCGCCGGCGTGCACCGCGCGCCGGTGCGCCTCGAACCGCTCGTCGTCGGCCTCGTCGAACACGATCGGAGCGTCGCCGCCCGCCGGCCGGGCCAGCAGCACCCCGGCCTCCTCGAAGCACTCCCGAACGGCGGCGACCACCAACGCCAACCCGCCCTCCCGAATGCCCATCCGGGCCGAGACCGACGCGTCGTCCCCATCGGTGACGGCATCGAGCGAGTCGGCATGGTCGAGGTCGTCGACCTTGCCGCCCGGGAACACGAACTGGCCCCGAGCGAACGACGCCGAATGGGTCCGCTGGAGCATGAAGACCTCCAACCCGCTCGCACCGTCTCGCACCAGCATCACGGTGGCCGCAGGGAGGATCGGAACGCTGTCGGCGCGTATCGGATCGGGCACCCGGCGACCGTATCCGCGCCACTCGCTTACCGGTACTGTCGAGGCCATGCAAGCCCCCAACGTGCCGGCGGACGTGCTCGACCACATCGGCCCCGGCACTCAACTCATCGTGCCGCTCGCGAACGGAGAACCGACCGCCGTCGTCGAAGCCGTCGACGCTGCCGGGCACGACCTCCGAGATGTGCGGGTGCACCAGATGCACGCCCTGCACGACCAT